>JAKAMV010000756.1 GCA_021812735.1 Chloroflexota bacterium
ACGATCGAGAAGGACGGGATCGTCCACGTTTTCGGCAGCGGCCACTCTCAGCTGCTGGCGATCGAGACCGCCGGTCGTGCCGGCGGTCTGGCCAACGTCGAGGTGATCCTCGACCCGGGGCAGGGCAAGGCCGAGACGCTGGAAGGGTACGCCGCCGCTCTCTTGCGTGATTACGTATTGAGGCCGCCCGACTGTTTAATCGTGATCAGCAACTCGGGTCGCAACGCGGCGCCCATCGAGATGGCAATGATCGGGCGTGACGCTGGGTTGCAGGTGGTGGCCGTCACTGCCCTGGCCTTCTCTCGCAGTACCACGCCGCGGCACAGCTCGGGAAAGAAGCTGTACGAGTTTGCCGACGCGATCCTCGATACCTGTGGTGCGGCCGGTGACGCGGCCGTGCAGATCGAGGGCCTCAAGGTCCGCACGGGGCCCACTTCCACGGTGATCGGTGCCGCGCTCCTCAATGCGATGTTCGTCGAGGCGATCGCTGAGCTGGTCCGACGCGGTGTCGAGCCCCCAATCTACGTGTCACAGAACGTCGACGACTTTAGGGAGCACAACGATCGCTTGCGGGCCCGCTACCGTGGCCGCGTCCGGCCCGTCACCTGAGCCCGACGGAGGAAGGGATGATTCCCGTGTTGATCGTCGGCCATGGCGACTTTGGTGACGGGCTGCGGAGTGCAATCGAGATGATCCTCGGCGGACCTCAGGAGGCCGTGGCGTCGTTGGCGCTGCGCGCCGAGGAGGACCCGGCCGACTTCGCCCGACGTACCGATGCAGCACTTGCTGAGCTGGGCGCCGGAGAGACCGGGCCGGGCATCGTGCTCGCCGACCTGTTCGGAGCAAGCCCGGCAAACGCCGCAACCTCACTCCTGCGGCACCGGCCAGATCTGCAAGTCGTGACGGGAGTCAACCTGCCCATGGCGCTTGAATTGCTCATGGCCCGCGGATCGACCGAGCCGGCCGAACTGGCCGTGATGTCAGTTGAGCGCGGGCGAGACGCCATCCGCGACGCTGGTGCGATGGTGCGCGCGGAACTTGCCCGCCACGCAGCCGAGGGGCGCATGGGAGAGGGCCAATGAGCGTGAAACACGTCCGGATAGACAATCGACTTGTGCACGGACAGGTTGTCGTCGCATGGCTCCAGGCCACCGGAGCGGACACTATTTTGGTCGCCAATGATGCCATCGCCGCCGACGACTTTCAGAAGACGATGCTGCTTGCGGTCACGCCGCCTGCGGTGAAACGGGAGCTCATCCTCTCGATCGATGACGCCCTGGCTTACCTAGCGGACCCTACGCACGAATCAGAGCAGGTCTTTGTCCTCGTGAAGGAGCCGGCGGATGCCCTGCGCTTGCACCGAGGCGGCTTGGCGACCCATACCATGAATATTGGCAACATGGCTTTCGTGGTCGGCGCCAAGAAGGTCACCAACACGGTATTCGTGACTCCGAAGGACGTAGATGCGTGCAAGGCCCTCGCAGCCGAAGGTGTGGAGCTTACGGCGCAGATGATGCCAACCGCGCCCAAGGAGAGCTTCATGCAGCTGCTCGCCAAGGCGAAGCTCCTATGAGATGGGTTGGCGCAGGCCCGACAGGGCCGTGGCATGCACTCGCCCGCCATACCGCTGGGAGGTCACGTTGATGACGGACGGGGCGGAGGACTTGACGGGCCACCTGAGCCGGGCCGCGGTTGCTTTCGTAGAGACCGCCGAGACCACTGTCCGAGCGACCATGACGCGAGAGGCGTCGCGCCTGGAGCGGGCATCGCTGTGGATGGCCGAGGCGATCCGAGACGGGGGGCTTATCCGCGTCTTCGGTACTGGCCACTCGCGCCTACTCGCGGAGGAGATCTTCTACCGAGCAGGCGGCTTGGCACCGGTCGATGCCGTGCTCGAAGACACCGTCAGCGGCTACCGCGACGTGACAAAGTCCGAGTACGCGGAACGGCTCGAGGGACTTGGTGAACTGATCGTAGCCCACCGCCGGATTGCCCCACCGGACGTGCTGCTCGTCATTAGTCAGTCAGGCCGTAACGCGGTGCCGATCGAGGTCGCTCAAGCGGCTCGAAGACGGAGCGTTCGCACGATCGCCATCACGTCACTGCTCCACGCGAAGGGCCAGCCATCACGACACTCCAGCGGCAAGCATCTGCACGAGGTCGTGGACCTGGTCATCGACAACGGCGCCCCGAACGGTGATTGCGCGGTGGCCCTATCCAACGGCAGGCCGGTCGGCCCTCTCTCGACCGTCGCCGGAAGCGTCCTCATTCAGACGCTCGTAATCGGGGCGGCCGAGTGTCTCCTGCGGTGGGGCCTCGAGCCACCCGTGTTCGCCTCCGGCAACGTCGAAGGTGGCCGCGCATGGAACGAGCGGCTCATCGACCGGTATTGGGATCGGGTGCGCGGCTGGTGACCGGCACGATGGAGCAGTCGGAACACGACGTCACGCCTGGCAGTGAGGGCGCGCTGCGGTTCGCAGGCGCCGTCGTGGACCTGACTCCGCCGGCCGGGACGCGGCTTGCCGGCTACTTGGCGCGCGGCGACGCCGTGGCCACCGGCACACACGATCCGCTCCAGGCGATCATCGTTTGGCTGCGCGATCCGCGCCCCGATGGAGGGCAGGTCGTCTGGGTGGCGATCGACGCCCTGGCGGTGGATGCGGACCAGGCTGGCGCCATCGCAGGAGCGGTCGGGGCGGCTCTCGGCTGTGATCCCTCGGACGTTCTCGTCTGTGCGACCCACACCCATTCCGCTCCTGCTGGCTGGAACCTCGGGTTGCGTGGCATTCACCCGGCGTTCCAGGAGCCGGGCGATGAGGGAATGCGGCACGCCGTTGTGACGGCAGTCGCCGCGACGGCGGCGCGCCTGCTGGGCTCGGATCGGCCGGTGCGTGTCATCTCGGCAGAGGGGCGAGCACCGGACGTAGGTAGCAACCGCACCGACCCGGCCGGACCGCACGACCCGAGCGTCGGCGTGCTCGGCCTTGTGAGCCCGTGTGGGCGCGTGACGGGGGTCTTAGTCGACTACGCCTGCCATGCGACGGTACTGGGGCACGCCAACCTGCAGTGGTCGGCCGACTGGCCAGGGGCCGCACGGCGCACGCTCGCGGCGGCTTTGATGGGCATTGCGCCCTTCGCGGCGGGTGAGGCGGCGTCGAGTTCGAGCCGGCACTGGGCGGCAACCCTTGCATCGTCCGCTGCGGGCGACCTTGGCAGTGCGCCGATCGTCGCCGTCCTGCAGGGCGCCGCTGGAGATGCAAGCGCACGTTTCGTGCGTCGCAACCAGACGTTCGGGGAGGTAGACCGGCTCGGAGGCTTGCTGAGCGCCCATGCGCTCACGGCGCTGTTCGAGGGTCGGCCGCACCTGGACGTGACGCCCCGGATCGTGGTGCGGCACGAGCAACTCGAGCTCTCCACGCGGCCGCTCCCATCCCCGGCTGACGCACGCCGCGATGCGCACGACACCGAGGTGGCGTGGCGCCGTGTCGCCGAGCTTGAGGGCCCAGGGCCCCTCGAACGGGTCGCGCGAACGCGCCATGAAGGGGCGCTTCTCCTAGCTGCCGTCGCTGAGCACGGTTTGCCGCCCCGGGTCGAGGTACGGATCACTGTGGTCGCGCTGGGCGACTTGGCGTTCGTCCATATGCCCGTTGAACTGTTCGCGTCCTTCGGTCTGGCGATCCGCGCCGCGAGTCCTTTCGCACGGACCCGTGTGGTTGGCTACACTGACGGTTACTTCGGGTATGTCGCCGACGCCGCAGCGCACGCGGCCGGCGTCTACGAGGCATCGGCTTCGCTCTTCGACGCCGAGGGCGGAGCACGGCTGGTCGACGCGGCGGTGGAGCTGTTGCAGCGCGCCTACGCGGAGGTCCATGCTGAACCGTGCACCTCGCGTGACGCGCAGGGGACGCGAGCGCGGCCGTGAGTCCCGCCAGCGTGAGTACCGCCGGATGGCCAAGGCTGCTGGCCTGCGACCTCGATGGCACCCTCCTCGGCCCCGATGGGCACGTGCCGGCCCGCACTGCCTCCGCCGTGCGCGCTCTCCGCGCGGCCGGCGTGACGGTTGTGCTCGCGTCCGGCCGCCTGGGACACGCGATGCGGCGCCTGTGCCTGGAGTTAGGGCTGGACGGCCCCCAGATCACGATGCAGGGCGCCGTGATCGCCTCGCCGGTAACCGGCGAGATCATCCATGCCTGGCGCTTGTCTGCAGACCAAGTGCGCGAGCATCTGTCGTTTGCCCGGTCGACCGGTGCAATCCCGCTACTCTGCTTTCCAGACGGTTTCCGCGCCGAGTTCGTCACGCCAGAAATCGCGGCGATGTTCATGCCGTACGAAGAGCCGCTCCCCGAGATCGTACCGAACCTCGCCGTCTTCGCCGACGAGGAACCTGTCAAGACATATCTCTACACGCCGCCGGGCACGCATGATCGCATCTGGGACGCGGCCCATGTCGCATTCGCAGGGCGGGCGACTGTTACATCCGGCGACGAACGCAGTATCGAGTTGCTGCCGGTCGGCGTTAACAAAGGCGAGGCGCTTCGTGTGCTGGTCGCCTCACTCGGAATCCCCCTGGCGGAGGTCGCCACGATCGGTGACGCACGCAACGATATCGAGATGCTCCGCATCTCCGGTCGGTCCGCGGCGATGGCGCACGCGCGGCCGGAGGTACGTAACGTCGCCGAGCTCGTGGTGCCGACTAACCGCGATGAGGGCGCGCTCGAGGCTATCCTCGCTTTCTTCCCGGGCCTGCTGCTGTCAGATGGCGCCGACCAGGTTGCGCGACCTCGCGTGAGCGCCGCGGGCGGCCGGGGCGACCGGACCACGGGACGGGGTTGACGAGATGCATCGTTTGCGCTCTGGTCAGCATCCCACGTT
>JAKAMV010000757.1 GCA_021812735.1 Chloroflexota bacterium
CTTCTTCACCGCCCTCGGCCGCCTGACCGTCGCCCGGCGGTGGCTTGTCGTGGGGACATGGGTCGGGATCCTCGCCCTCGGTGGCGTCTTCGCCCCGCGCCTCCAGGAGGTCTTCGCCCGGCAGTTCGTCACGGGCAACACTGGCGACTCGCAGGCCGCCGCGGACCTGGTGGCATCCGAGTTCACCAGTCGCAGTCCGTTCGAGGAGCAGCTCGTCATCACCAGCGACAAGCGGACCGTGGACGACCCTGCCTACGGCGAAGCGGCGCAATCAGTGATGCGCACCGTCCAGGCGACAGGGCTCGTGACCAGCGTGGACGGCTATTACGCCTCTGGCGACCGTCGGTTCGTCAGCGCCGACGGCCACACCACCTACATGCTCCTCAACCTGCGCTCCACGACGCACTCGGACGGCATGAACGCGTCCGGCCGGCTCATCGACGTGGTGTCCGCCACACAGACCCCCGCCTGGCTCCATGCGTATGTCACCGGCACTGAGGCGATCCATGCCGACATCACGTCCGCCAGCCAGAAGAGCCTCGCCGAGGCCGAAGCGGTGGGCCTTCCCGTTGCTGCCGTGGTTCTCGTCCTCGTGTTCGGGGCCCTCGTGGCGGCGAGTCTTCCCCTCGTCGTCGGCCTGATCGCGATCGTCGTGGCCCTGGCACTGGCCTTCGCGGTCGGCCAGCTCATGGACCTCTCGGTCTTCCTCGAGAACTTCACCACGATGCTCGGCCTCGGTCTCGGGATCGACTACTCGCTGTTCCTGCTCAGCCGCTTCCGAGTCGAGCGACGGGCGGGACGGCCGGTTGAGGTGGCAGTCGTCGATACTGTGCGCCACGCCGGCAAGGCGGTCGCCTTCTCAGCGCTCGCGGTGACCATCGGTCTGCTGGCGCTGCTCGCCGCCGGCGAGCCGACAGTCATGTCGATGGCCATCGGCGGGGTGCTCGTCGCGCTGGTGGCCGTGGCCGCCGCCCTGACCCTCCTGCCGGCGCTGCTGGCGCTGCTGGGCGACCGGATCGAGTGGCCGGCAGGCTTGGCGCGGCTCGTGGGGCGCACGCACCGTGGCGGCTTCTGGGCGAGCTGGGCGCACGCGGTCATGCGCCGGCCGGTGCGGTTCCTGGCGGCGG
Organism: Chloroflexota bacterium; assembly: GCA_021812735.1. Next base: position 1,128 of record JAKAMV010000757.1, read on the forward strand.
GCCTGGCCGTGATCGCCCTGCTCGCGTGGCCAGTCTTCTCGCTCCAGACCGGGTCGCTCGGGGTCAAGCTGCTGGGCAGCAACGCCCAGAGCCGGCAGGGCTACGAGGTCATGGCGCGCGACTTCGGACCGGGCGTCATCGCGCCGGTCCAGGTCGTCATCGACGCCCCGGGCGGGGTCGGCCAGCCGGCCACCCTGACCGCCCTGGATGCCCTGACCCGGGCGATCGAGGCCGATCCCCACTTCTCCGGCGCGACGAGTCTCACCAATCTCGACCCGAGCCTCGACCTCGCCTCGTACCGGGCCCTGTACGCGAACGGCTTCGCGGCGGTGCCGGCGACGCTCCGGCCGGCAGTCGGCCAGGTCGTCAACCTCGACCGCGGCAGCAACGTGACCGTCGTGCTGGCCTACCTCCGCGACGACCCCGGCTCGGCGTCGGCGCGGGACGCCGTCCGCACTCTCCGCGGCGAGATCGTGCCGGCCATTTCAGGCCTGCGCGGCGACACCGTCCTCGTGGGCGGCACGACCGCCATCGAGATGGACGCCGTCGACGCGCTCTACGCTCGCCTCCCGCTCGTCGTGGGGATCATCCTGGCCGCCACGTTCGTGCTGCTGCTCGTGCTGTTCCGCTCGATCCTCATCCCGCTCAAAGCGGTCGTCATGAACCTGCTCTCGGTGGGCGCCGCCTACGGGCTGCTGGTGCTCGCCTTCCAGCGCGGCTACGCGGCGGGCGTGCTCGACTTCACCTCGATGGGCGCGGTCAACTGGATCACCCCGGTGCTGCTGTTCGGTGTGCTGTTCGGACTGTCGATGGACTACGAGGTGTTCCTGCTGAGCCGGATCCGCGAGCTCCATGACCGCGGCCATGGCAACGTCGACGCCGTGGCGACCGGGCTCGAGCGGACCGGCGGCGTGATCACCGGCGCCGCGGCGATCATGGTCGTTGTGTTCTCGGCGTTCACGCTGTCGTCGATCCTGGCCGTCAAGGAGGTCGGCTTCGGCCTCGCCGCCGCGGTGCTCGTCGACGCGACGGTCGTCCGGATCATGCTTGTCCCGGCAACGATGCGCCTCCTCGGCGACTGGAACTGGTGGCTCCCCGCCTGGCTCGATCGGATCCTGCCGGAGGTTGCCCTCGAGCTCGATGTTGCCGGCGACCCAGATGGCGCCAGACGGGTGGGCGCGTAGACTGGACCTCTGAGCAGCGGAGGGGCAAGTGGTCCCGGTCCTCATCGTCGTCATCGTCTTCGTGGTAGGCCTGCTCTTGATCGTGCGGATGTACAACGGCGTCGTCCGCATGCGCAACCAGGTCGACCAGGCCTGGGCCCAGATCGACGTCCAGCTGAGGCGCCGCCACGACCTGATCCCGAACCTGGTGGGCGCGGTGAAGGGCTACATGGGGTTCGAGCAGCAGGTCCTGACCGACGTCACCAGCGCGCGGGCCGCGGCGGTCGCGGCAGGCGCGGCGGGCCCGCTCCAGCAGGCCGCGGCGGAGAACGCGCTGTCGGCCACGCTGCGGTCGCTGTTCGCCGTCGTGGAGCGGTACCCGGACCTCAAGGCGAGCCAGAACGTCGTCTCGCTCCAGGGCCAGCTGGCAACCGCGGAGAACATGATCAGCGGCGCACGCGACGCCTACAACGCGGCCGTCCGCTCGTTCAACACGGCCATCCAGTCGTTCCCGATGGTCCTGATGGCGGGAATGATGGGGTTCACTCGCCGCGAGTTCTTCGCGGCCGAGCCCGCGGCAGCCGCGACGCCGACGGTCCAGCTTCGCTGAGTCGCGTCCGGCGGTTTCGCACGCGCCGACGATGCGCCGGCGGGCGAGGTGCGGGCACGAGCCGGAGGCTCACGGCCACGCGATCCACGCGAGTCTCAGATGCAGCTCATTGGGCGCTCAGCCGGCGAGGACAGACTCCGCGGTGCGCCCCGCGGGGCCCCGTGCCGCGGCGCGGAGCGGGCCCGCCTAGGACCGCCCTCCTCGGAGGCAGCAGATGATCATGGCATCCGAGCCTGTGCTCCTCGACTCGCTCAGTCCCCATGCGGAGGGGTGTGTCGCAGGCGGAGGCGCTCTCCGCGAGGCGCCGGGCCCCACGGTACGACGCCGCGGCCCGGCCCCACGGCCCCGGGACGCCGGCTGCCCGTCGCGCCTCATGGCAGACCCCGTCCAGTTCCTCGCCGGTCACAGCAGTAGCAGCTGCGCCGGAAGGCGTGCCCCCGTGCGGGCGAGCGGGTGGACATGAGCGGGCAGCGAGGCAACGGCCCTGGCCAGCCCCAGCCCGCGGACCGCTGTCCGGTCTGCGGCAACGAGCTGAAGGACGACGAGGGCGTCGCGGTCGAATGGCGGGGGCGCGCGCTGCGCTTTCGCTGTCTCGGCTGCCTGGCTCGCTTCGAGGCCGACCCGGACCGCTACCTCTCGGGGCAGACGGACCCCTGCGGCCTCGACGAGTGGGACGAGGCGAACCGCGCCACCATCCATGCTGGGGCGCTCGCCGCGTGGCGCGCCATCGCGAACGGGGTGACGCCCCATCGTCGACATCGGAACGCGGCTAAGCGCCATCCCAGCGGACAGCGCTGAGGCGCGAGCCTGGAGCCCCGAGGGAATGGTGTGCGACGCGCCGGCCTTGCCTGGTCAACTGATGAGGCAGTCGCGCCGCGGTTGACCGCGCCAGTCGTCGCTACCGGGCCGCCGGGGCGGTCGGCTCCGTCGACGGCACCGCGCCTGCCGGCTGCACGCCCACGAGGCTGCTGGCGTCGAGCTGGTCCACGACGAGGACCGGCTGTCCCTCATACGACCCGAACAGCCGCGCGTCGAGGACGATGTCGAGCTGGCTCGCCAGCGTCGCGCGATCGAACCGCTCGACCGTCCCGGTGAGCCGGACGAGCGTCTGCGGCCGATACAGTGGCCCGTGCGCGTCTGGGACGTAGCCGGTCAGCGTCCCCCCGCCGTCCTCGGCGTAGGCGTTGACCACGGCCGGCTCCTCGACCAGGACGAGCAGCGGGTCCTGCGTTGGGCCGCCCGCGAGTGTCAGGGCGCGATGCGTGAGCAGCTCCTCGACGCGCCCGCTGGCCGCGACGCGCTCGCCCATGTATGCACCCGGGTCGCTGAGGATGCCCTGCGCAGTCGCGCCCGGCACGGGTGGCCGGTTGGCAAGCGCGGCCAGCAGCAGGATCGCTGCCACCAGGCCTGCGACCGTCAGGGTGCCCGCGGCCCAGCGGCGCCACGGGACTCCCGCCGGTGCCCGATGGGTCCAAGATGCCGGCCCGCTCATCGCCGGGTGCTGTGTTGCGTTCATTTCGTGTCTCCTCGCCCAGTTCCTGAGTCGCCCTCCGAATGCGGACGCCGTCCGCGCCAGGTCGTCGTCCCGACTGGACGGCGCGCCGTCGGAGCCTGGCCGCGTCCCGGGACAAGGGGCGAACCCGCTCCGGCCAGCCGGCCATTGGCTACAGGATGGTGGGCCAGCGTGAACCCTCCCTGAACGCGACGTGATGCCTGGCTGAGAACGCCCGCGTGTCAGCGCCGTCCGGCGCCCGACCGCCACCGCCGTGGGGAAGCGAAGATCGCCGGCGATCCGGTCGCTGCACTTCTTAGCCGCCGCTCACGTTCCTCTCAGCCGGACGCAACATGATCCGCCGTGACAGGCAACGAGATCACACCGGACGCCGGCGACCGAGCCACCTCGGGCCCGCCTTCGCCCGTCAATCAGAACGACCGGGCGCCCCTCGGGCGTCCCGTCGCCATCCTCCCT
>JAKAMV010000758.1 GCA_021812735.1 Chloroflexota bacterium
CAGGCGGCTCCGAACGCTGACGAGCGAGCTCGAGGCGCTCTCACTCGAGATCGCCGAGTCAGCCGAGGGCTGGGGCTGACGATCGGCTCACGGGCTCATACAGCAACTGCAAGCTCAGTCAGGCCCTTTGTCGCCGAGGGCCAGCCAGCCCTGAGCCTCGGCGAGTTCCACGAGCGCGGTCCGGTTGAAGACACCGTACCGGCCGAACAGGCGCCGGAGGGAGCTCTCGACGCCGCGCGTACCGATGCCGAGCCTGGCCGCAGCCTCGTCGTTCGAGAGGCCCTCCCGGACGAGCCGGATGAGTTCGAGTTCCCGGTCGGACGGGCGGCGTGGCGCGAGGGCCGCGTCGCGCATGCCGGCGGCATTGAACGCCGTCCCCCCTGCTGCCACCCTGCGGATCGCGGCTGCGATCTCGTCGAGGCTCGCCGTCTTGAGCAGGTAGCCGGCGACGCCGAGGTCGAAGGCGCGCTGGCGGAACGCCGGGTAATCGAACGAACTGAAGAGGAGGACGGCCGGCCCTGCACCGCTTTGCAGGCGACGCGCGATCTCGAAGCCGCCCGGCGCGCCGTTCAACTCGATGTCGCACATGACGACGTCCGGCCGAACCTCACCAGCGAGCTGAAGAGCCTCGTCGACCGAGCCGGCCACGCCGAGGGCCTCTAGGTCGGCCTGGCGATCGAGGAGCGCCGCAAGGCCGTGCGCTGTCGACGGATGGTCGTCGACGACGAGGACCTTGATCATGCCGGCCACCGAAGGAGGACGAGCGTCCCGCCATCCGGGCCGAGTCCGACCTGAAGCGTGCCGCCGATCGCTGCCGCTCGACTGCGCATGTCGACGAGCCCTAGGTGGCCGCCGCGGACGGCTTGGTCCTCGTCCTCAGGTCGGATGCCGATGCCGTCGTCGGCGACTTCCAGCCTGGCATGTGCGGCGTCGACCTCGAGCCGCACCCGGATCGATTTCGGCCACGCGTGGATGAGCGCGTTGTCGAGCGCCTCCTGGCAGACGCGGTAGCTGGCGATCTCGACCTCGCGCGGCGGACGGTCCTCGGCCGCCAGCCCCGCGCCCTCGACGTCCAACTCCACCCGCACGCCGGTCCGGGCCTCGACATGCTCGACGAGCCACTCGAGGGCCGGCACCAGCCCCAGGTCCTCGAGGACGCTGAGTCGTCGTTCGGCCATGATCTCGCGAAGCTCGGCCGAGATGGCCCGGAGGCGATCGGCGGCCGCCCCTGGAGAGTCGCCTTCTTCGATCGAGCGGATCACGTCCGAGAGGTCGGGCAGGACGTCGGCATGGAGCTCGGTCGCGAGCCTGGCACGCTCGCGCTCGATCGCAGTCAGGCGCGCACGAGCTCGGCCCGGCACGAGCTCGTCGACGACCGCGCCGACAGCAACGGCGAGGGGAAGGCCGGCGAGACCTCGCTCGGATCGCGATCGGGCCCGTTCGATGGCCCTGGAAAGCGTGATCGCGGTGCCGAGCCCGCCAAGCGCAAACGACACAAGGACGCCGGCGTCGCGGATCACGGACCAGTTGCCCGATGACACCGCATACGCCACGAGCCAGGCGACGAGATAGACGATCACGATGGCAGGGCCGAGCGCCAGCCATCGGCCTCGCGGACGGCCCGTCGCGCCGGCGACGAAGAGCGCGGCCACGAGCGGACCGATGGCCTCGAAGGCGAGGTTGATCGGGGGGTCGACGATCATGGCGCCGTTGAACGAGGCGATGGCCGGTGGGGCGAGCGCGAGCAGCCAGGCGGCGGTGGGCACGAGACGGAACGCCAGGATCGCCGCCACGAGCGCGGCCGCACAGGCGATCAACGGTTCCGGGGCGGGTGGGAGATCGTGGCGCTGGAGCGTGATCTGGACGACGCCGTCCGTTACGAGGAGTGACTGCCAGTCGCCCGACGGGAGCTCATCGCTCGGGCTGATCCCGACGATCTCCATGCCCGGGCGGATCCCGTAGTTCCACGCATCGCCGCCGGGCGCCACGGAGGTAACCAGCCAGCGGTCGCCGGGCTCGTGGCTCACCCCGATCGCGACCGCAGGCGTGCCCACGACGACGAGCCAGCCGAGGAGCGCGATCGCCGCGAGATCGAGAACGACTGCTGCCAGGAACGCGCCGGCACCGCGGCGCGCGTCACCCTGAGGTACCCGCGCTTGCCACCTGCCCGCCGTCATCTCGTCCTTGACCGCCTCACCCCAATCCTAACCGCGGCCGTCTCCATGGCGTGATTTTCCGCCTACCTGATGGCGTGATCTCTGGCCTCGCATCTGGCCCGGGCGGGTCCGACACTGGGGCTGCGTCCCCGGGCGCTCGCAGGCGAGGTGGGGACAGATGCAGGGACGTCGGGGGCCGCTGGCCACGGCTACGTCTATTGCAGCCCGAAACAACAGTGACAACCGTCGGGCGCGAGAGGAGCGTTCAGGGTAGCCGGTCTGCCCCTGCCACAGACGCCTCCGCGATAGAGCAGGGAGGTATGAACAAGAGAAGCAGCAGAACATGACCTCACGGCGTGCACGGATGCCCCCGGGGGCCCGGAATGATCCGCGGACTCGCGTCCGACAAGTCGCATTCTGCATCGTCCATATTGTCTGGCGGGCTGACTCTTCGGCCCGACTTCGGGAGGGTATGGTGATGGTGCGTCATCAAGTTGTAGCTGCGGCGGTGGCGGCCCTGACTCTGTCCCTGTCGGTGGCGTCTGGGTCCGTCGCAGCCGCGCCCGGCTCGGTCACTGCGGCGCAGGCCAACGCGATCGTGCAGAGGGTGTTCGGCGCCACCAACCCAGACGCCGCCTACCGAGCGCTGACGTCGAGCGAACAGCGTCTGTTCTGGCTCGCCGAGACGCCTTCAGGCTCGCCCACGAGCGTGTCTAGTAGCGCGCCGATGATGGGTCCGTTGGCCGCCGGCGGCAACTGGGCGATCACGATGTACGTCTTCCAAGACAATGCATTCGGGCAGCGGCTGTGGACGTATTGGCAGACACTGAACTGGTCCTCGAACGGGACCACCCTGACCTCGTACTCCGCACGCAAGGGGCCTGCGGAAAAGATGGCCGGCTGGACCTACACAGAGATCGGTGGGCCAACACCGATCACGGTGGCAGGCGGGTTGGGCCAGTCATCGGTGGAGGTGTGGGGCCAGGGGGAGTTCCAGTTCTGCATGGTCGGCATCTGTGTCCAGTCATACTACCCATGGGTCGACGAGCGAGGCTGGGCCAGCGGCACGTACACCGCGAACTACGGCTACTGACTCCAGAAGGCCAGGCCAAGGCTCGGCCCCGACATTGATGTGCGAAGCTGGGGGCGTCGATCAGTCGACGCTCCCAGGTCATCAACACCGATGTCATGCTCCCGGGGGCCGACCCGACGGGATCGAGGGTAGACGAGATGGATCTGATGGCAGTGCTGCTGCTTGTGCTTGTGGTGGCACTTGTCGTGGTCGCCGCCACACTGGCACTGAGGCTGTCGCGCTTGACCGGAGACAAGCGGCGACAAGGCCCGCCGTCTGTGTAGGCTCCGGAAACGAGGGTGACCCGGACAGACAGCGAAGAGCGGTTGCTCGCATCGAGAGCCCTCTCGTCATCGTGCATGGGCAGATATCCCAACTGACGGAGGGCTCTCCCCGCCGCGTTGGACGCCCCACCACTTCGGCGGCCTCACCCCAATCCTAACCGCGCCCAGCTCCATGGCGTGATTCTCCGCCTACCCGATGGCGTGATCTCTGGCCTTGAATCCGGTCCGGGCGGGTCCGACACTGCGGCTGCGTCCCCGGGCGCTCGCAGGCGAGGTGGGGACAGATGCAGGGACGTTGGGCGCCGCTGGCTCGGCTGGTGGCGTCGATCGCACTGACGGGCGGCGTCGCGCTGACGGCGTCGAGCGCAGGTGCCGCGGCAGCGTCACCGGGGGGGCCTGCGCTGGTCGCCTACCTGGGAGCCGAGCAGATACCGCTCGGCACCGTGGCGAGCTACCACTGCCACGACCGCGACTACCCGGTCATCCGCTGCTTCCTGACGGCCGCCGAGCGCGCCGCCGAGGAAGCCGCACCGGGCGCGGGCGCGGGCGGCAGCTTCGGTGCCCTCGCCAGCCCCGCATCGTTCCTGAGCCCGTACGTGCGCTGGTACCGCGACGCGAACAACGCGGGCCCCAGCTTCGAGTCGTACGTGTATGAGGCCGATCTCGCCTCCATCGGCTGGGACAACCAGATCAGCTCGTTCACGCCCCTCAACGGCGGCCATCCACTGTGGTGGGCAGGGGCCAACCGGACGGGCACGAAGTGGGACTGGGGCACCGCCCCGATGCCGACGCTCGGCGCGGCGAACGACCAGTTCTCGAGCGCCGACAAAGGGTAGCCGATGGTGCTGGCGATTGCCGGCAGTCCGGCCGTCGCGGGCCATGCGCGTCAGTGGATCGGATCAGGCGCATGGACGAACTGCTGGCGGCTTGGCACACGGCCCATAGCCCCGTCGTATCGCCCTTGGTTTGGTTCGTCCTGTGGAAGGCGGCACGCACCGCATGTGTCGGAGAAAGGAGGGCCGTTCTTGGAGTATCGGACTTGCTGATGCTTCAGCCGACCCATGGGCGTTCCAGTGCCAAGGCGCCAGCTTCGGCGAGCCAGTTCGGTAGATGTTTCTCCCTCCATGATCAGCGCAGGCGCAGGCGGTGATGACTCACGTAAAGAGTGGGGGTGCACAATGCGCAGGCTCCTCGCGTCCTTCATCGCTTCGCTTTCAGTCGCCATACCCCGAGCGGGCGCGGATCAACGTCCAAACCGACAAGTTGGAGTGTGCCTATGTCTCACGGATAAACGTCAGAAGACACGGTTCGTGACAGAGGGAGAATGATGCAAGCTCGCAGAGCAGCGGCTCAGAT
>JAKAMV010000759.1 GCA_021812735.1 Chloroflexota bacterium
CAACGCCAAGAACGGCAGCGAGCCCCAGACGATCATCAAGGGCATCCACGACATCAACGACCGGCTCCGCGCCGTGGCGGAGTCGACCGTCGTCTACGCATCGGAGCGGCGGGCGGCGGACCTGGCGGCGGCCGACAGGGCCGAGGTCGAGAAGCTGGTCGCGCGGATGGAGGCCGAGATGAAGGCCGCGGCGAAGGAGCTGGAGTTCGAGCGCGCGGCCGCGCTCCGCGACGAGATCCAGCAGATCCGCCTCCGCGTGCTGGACCAGGACGCGTCGGTGGCCGTGGCGCGGGCGGCTGAGCGGGCGGCGAAGGAGGCGCTCCTGCCGGCGAAGGAGCGGGCGGCGGCGCACCGGCCCGGGTCGGTGGGCACGAACGCGACGGGCGAGCCGGTGATCGAGGTCACCGAGGTGCGGGTGGTGCCCGCCGGCGAGGAGCCGGGGCTGGACGAGGGCTCGGACGAATCGGCCGGCGGCGCGATCGCGACCGACCTGTTCCCCGGCATCCGCGACGAGCACGACGACGAGGACGGCGGCTGGCAGGCTCGCTGGCTGGACCGTCCCACATGGGACCGGTCGGTGACGCCCAACATCCGGCACCGGACGGGCCAGCGGCCCCCAAGGCGGGGGCGCCCCCGGGGGTACTGAGCGCCCGAGGAGCCGGTGCGCCGGCGCACCGGGAGACGCGCCCGTGGTCAGCGGCCGTCGGCGAACCGGACCCGGGAGGCGTCGATGCGAGCCCAGACGAGCGCAGGTCCCGGCCACGGCGTATCGCCGGTCAGCGCGGCTAGGGCGTCGGCGGGATGGGCCGGGAATGCGGCGGCCAGCTGGCGCGGGAACTCCGCGGCGACCCCTCGAGTCCGCCGCGTCCAGCGGACGACGAGGAGCCGCGAGATCTCCGGGTCGCCGAGCGCGGACCAGCCGGGCCATGACGGGAGTGCCTCGGCCTTGGCGACCGACCAACGGACCTGCTGCTCGAGTCTCTTGAGTTCGGATTCGATCTCCGTCGCCACGACGATGCGCTCGCGCGCCTCGTGCAGGACGAGGTCGATCCAGCCGCGGACGGGGCGGCGAACGCCGACCTCGGTCAGCGGGTGCCACCTGCCCGCCGCTAGTCCGAGCAGTGCCTCCGCGATCCGGGCCTGGTGGCGGTCGCGGATCGTTGGGCCTGTGGTCGGGTAGCAGCGGGCCGTGAGATCGGCTCCGAGGACGGCAGCGAGGCGGGCGTAGGTCTCGATTGACGGCCGCTCATCGCCGTTGAAGATCCGCCAGACGTACGCGTTGGGGACGCCGGCCGCTCGAGCAAGGGCCGCCAGCGAGACACCCGCGTCCTCGCGCATCCGCTCGAGGTCCTCGACCAGACGGCGACGCACCGATGCGGCGGCCCGGCCAGCGGCGATCTGGGATGGCGTCCTGCGCATCGGCGGATTGAACGCGAGGGCGCTCAACGCTCGCTTACGCCGCCGGTCTTGCCCGCCTCGCGACCGCCCACTACCTGGCAGGGATAGAGATCGACATGCACCCGTCCGCGCTCTGCTTGGCGGGGTCAGAACAGACATCCGCGAGGACGCTGGATGAGGTCGTTGATCCTCCTAGGGTGCGCAGCAACGTGCGGATGTCGTTTCCTCTCCCTGTCAGGTCCGCGGCCACGAGCGCGGGCGGTGGGCCCGAGCATCGCCAGAACACTTGTTCCAATTCGCTCGGCTCGCTAGACTGCACCCGTGCCCCAGGACCGGATCGTCGTGCGCGGAGCGCGCGAGCACAACCTCAAGGACGTCAGCGTCACGTTCCCGCGTGACCGGCTGGTCGTGATCACCGGGCTGTCCGGCAGCGGCAAGTCCAGCCTCGCGTTCGACACGATCTACGCGGAGGGCCAGCGGCGCTACGTCGAGAGCCTGAGCGCCTACGCCCGGCAGTTCCTGGGCCAGATGGACAAGCCCGATGTCGACCAGATCGACGGCCTCTCGCCGGCGATCTCCATCGACCAGAAGGGCGCCAGCAAGAACCCGCGGTCCACGGTCGGGACGGTCACCGAGATCTACGACTACCTGCGCCTGCTGTACGCCCGGATCGGCCACCCGCACTGCCCCACCTGCGGCCGCGAGATCGAGCGCCAGACGGTGCAGCAGATCGTGGACCAGATCCTCGCCCTGCCGGAGGGGACCCGCCTGCTCGTCCTCGGCCCGCTGATCAAGGACCGCAAGACCGAGGGCGACCGCGTCTTCGAGGGCGCCCGCAAGCAGGGCTTCGTGCGCGTGCGCGTGGACGGCGTCCAGTACGACCTGGCCGAGGCGCCCACGCTCGACAAGTACAAGCGGCACACGATCGAGGTGGTCGTGGACCGCTACGTCGTGCGTCGGGCGGAGAACCCCGACGGCTGGGCGTCCGACGAGCTCGGCCGGCCCGTGGACCCGGCGACGGGCCGCCCCGTGCCGGACCCGGACGCCGCCCGCCTGGCGGACTCGGTCGAGACGGCGCTGCGCCTCGGCGAGGGCGTCATGGTCGTCGCGCCGGTCCCGCGCGAGGGTGAGGCGCCCGCCTTCGAGGAGCACCGCTACAGCGAGCGCTACTCGTGCCCCTACGACGGCACCACGATCGACGAGCTCGAGCCCCGCAGCTTCTCCTTCAACTCGCCCCACGGCGCCTGCCCCACCTGCACCGGGCTCGGCACGCAGCTGGTCATCGACCCGGCCCTCGTCATCCCCGACAAGCGCAGGAGCATCCGCGCCGGCGCGCTGGCGCCGTGGAACAAGATGCCCACCGAGATCAGCTGGCGGATGAAGATCACCGATGCGGTCTTCACCAGCCGCGGCTGGTCGATCGACACGCCGGTGGGGGACCTGCCCCCTGAGGCCCTCCAGTACCTGCTCTACGCGCCGAAGGACGAGAAGGTCGTCGTGCGCTATCGCCACGAGCGCGGCGAGAACTCCTACGTCGCGACGTTCGAGGGCGTGGTCACCAACCTCGAGCGCAGGTTCCGCGAGACGGAGTCGGAGTACATCCGCACCGAGCTCGAGAAGTTCATGGTCCAGAGGCCGTGCCCGACGTGCGGCGGCCGGCGGCTCCGGCCGGAAGCCCTGGCGGTGACGGTCGACAGGCGCAACATCGCCGAGACCTCGACGCTCTCGGTCACCGACGCGCTCGACTGGGCGGCCGCCCTGCCGGGGCGCATCACCGAGCGGGAGCAGACGATCGCCCGGCAGGTGCTCAAGGAGATCGTGGCCCGGCTCGGGTTCCTCGTGGACGTCGGCCTGGACTACCTCACGGTCGACCGGGCCAGCGTCACCCTGTCGGGCGGCGAGGCGCAGCGGATCCGGCTCGCCACCCAGATCGGCACGACCCTGATGGGCGTCCTGTACATCCTCGACGAGCCGTCAATCGGCCTCCACCAGCGCGACAACGCCAAGCTCATCGCCACCCTCACGCGCCTGCGCGACCTCGGCAACACCGTCCTCGTGGTCGAGCACGACGAGGAGACCATCCGGACCGCGGACTGGGTGATCGACATCGGGCCCGGCGCCGGGGAGCACGGCGGCGAGATCATCGTCAACGGCCCCCTCGAGGCCGTCCTGGCCGAGCCCCGCTCCATCACGGGCGCGTTCCTCCGCGGCGAGCGCATGGTGGAGGTGCCCCAGCACCGTCGCCGGGGCAACGGCAGGCACCTCGCGGTCCGGGGAGCGCGCCAGCACAACCTTCGCGGGATCGACGTCCGCTTCCCGCTGGGCGTGTTCATCGCCGTGACGGGCGTGAGCGGCTCGGGCAAGTCCACCCTCGTGGACGAGGTCCTCTATCGCGCCCTCGCGCGAGACCTCTCCGGCTCGCGCGAGCCCGTCGGGGCCCACGATGCCGTCGAGGGCGTCGAGCACATCGACAAGATCATCGAGATCGACCAGAGCCCCATCGGCCGCACGCCGCGCTCCAATCCGGCCACGTACACGGGCCTGTTCGGCCCCATCCGCGAGCTGTTCGCCGGCACGCCCGACGCCCGCGTCCGCGGCTACCAGCCCGGCCGGTTCAGCTTCAACGTCAAGGGCGGCCGGTGCGAGGCCTGCAAGGGCGACGGCATCATCAAGATCGAGATGCAGTTCCTGCCGGACGTCTACGTGCCGTGCGAGGTGTGCAAGGGCAAGCGCTACAACCGCGAGGCGCTCGAGATCCACTACAAGGGCCGCACGATCGCGGACGTGCTCGAGATGACCGTCGAGGAGGCGCTCCACTTCTTCGACGCCGTCCCCAACGTGCGCAGCAAGCTCCAGACGCTGTTCGACGTCGGCCTTGGGTACGTGCACCTCGGCCAGCCGGCCACGACGCTCTCGGGCGGTGAGGCCCAGCGCGTCAAGCTCGCCACGGAGCTCTCGCGCCGGGCCACCGGGAAGACGCTCTACCTGCTCGACGAGCCCACGACGGGCCTGCACTTCGCCGACGTGGACAAGCTGCTCATCGTGCTCCACCGGCTCGTGGACGCCGGCAACACGGTGCTGGTCATCGAGCACAACCTGGACGTCATCAAGACCGCGGACTGGATCGTGGACCTCGGGCCCGAGGGCGGCCTGCGGGGCGGCATGGTCATCGCCGAGGGGACGCCGGAGCGGGTCGCCGAGACGCCCGGGTCGGCCACCGGCGAGTACCTCGCCCGGGTGCTCCGCGGCGAGCCGCTGGTCCCGCTGTCGGACGTGACGTTCTCGGACGAAGCCGGACGCCCGGGCATCCACGCGCTCGAGGCGCTCCCGCTCGCGGAGATGGTCCCGGCGCGGAAGCGGGTGGCCGCGGCCCGCTCCGCCGGGGAGCGCTGACCGCTCGGGCACGGCGCCTCACCCGGGCAGGTTGAGCGTCTGCCGGACCATGACGGTTCGGGCGGTCGCGCGGTT
>JAKAMV010000760.1 GCA_021812735.1 Chloroflexota bacterium
TGCGGCCGTCCGCTGTCGGTCGGGCCGTCTGCTCGTCGTCCATACCCGTCGGTCGGCCGTGGAGCCTCCGGCGGGAGAGCACAGGGAGGAGTGAATCGATGACTGGTCGTGCCGCGCCGTACGGGGGCTCCTTCGCGGCGCCCGACACGCGTTGGCGGACGCGCGACATCGTAGTGACGGCCGTGATCGCCGTCGCGTTCGGTGTCGTCTTCTGGGCGTGGGACTACGTCTGGGGGTACACCGCGCCGCTCTTCTCGTCGTTTGCGCCGGGGGAGTACATCGGCAGCGGCGTCTGGCTGATGCCGGCCGTCGTCGCCCCGCTGATCGTGCGTAAGCCCGGGGCTGCGCTCTTCGCGGAGCTGGTGGCGGCGATCGTGTCCGCGCTGTTGGGCAACCAGTGGGCGCTCGATGTGGTCCTCTCGGGGCTCTTGCAGGGGGCCGGCGCCGAGCTCGTCTTCCTGGCCGCGCGATACCGCCGCTGGACGCTGCCCACCGCGCTCGCCGCGGCTGCGGGGTCGGCGATCGGTGAAGTGGTCCACGACATCCCGATCTACTACCCGACGATCGGCGCGGTCCTGCAGGGCTCGATCGTGGTGATCGCCGTCGTCTCGGCGGTGGGTATCGCGGGCCTGGGCAGTTGGTGGCTCGTCCGCGCCTTGCGCCGGGCGGGCGTCCTCGAGGGCTTCCCATCGAACGCCTGAGCGGTGGGGCGCGCCGGAGCACGGAGCGGGCGGGCGACGGCTCGGAGAACGGGGCGCCGCCCGAGATCGTCGCTCGCGACTTCGGCTGGACCTACCGTGGGCGTGGGCGGCCAGCGCTCTCGGGTCTCTCCTTCCGGGTCGCGGCGGGTCAGGCCCTCCTCGTGATCGGGCCATCGGGCAGCGGCAAGAGCACGCTCGCCCGCGCGCTCACGGGGCTGGTGCCGCACGAGCTGCCCGGCACGTGGGCGGGGTCACTGCGGGTCGGGGAGCTCGATGTCGCGTCGACCCCGGCCCAGGTCCTGAGCGCCCGCGCCGGGATCGTGTTTCAGGAGCCCGAGAGCCAGCTGGTGATGCCGCGGGTCGAGGACGAGGTGGCGTTCGGGCTGGAGAACCGCGGCTGGGAGCGGCCGGCGATGCAGGCGCGCGTCCGTGAGATGCTCGCTGACGTGGGGCTAGCGGGTTTCGAGCACCGGGCGACGGCGGGACTTTCCGGAGGCGAACAACAGCGCCTGGCGATCGCCGACGTGCTGGCCCCGATGCCCGGGCTCCTCGTGTTCGATGAGCCGACCGCCAACCTCGATCCGCCCGGCATGGCCAGCGTCTTCGAGCGGTTGCGGTCCTTGGTGGCGACGCGCGGGCGGACGATCGTGATCATCGAGCATCGCCTCGATGCTGCGCTCCCGCTGGCGGACCTCGTGCTCCTGCTCGACGCCGAGGGGCGCCAGATCGCGTGTGGCGCGCCCGAGGAAGTGGGCCGCCGCCATGCCGCCACGCTTGCGCGGATCGGTAGCTGGGTGCCGCACGCGTGGCGCCCGTGGGTCACGCCGGGCCGCCAGCCCACCCGAGGCTGGCCCTCGGGCGCTGCCATGGCGGCGGATGCCGGGGCATCGCGCCGCATCCCTCCGACAGTCCGGCGGCATCCCGTGCTCCGCGCTACCGCGCTGACCGCACGCTACCCGTCTGGCGCCGATGGATCGCCCCGCACGGCTCTCTCCGACGTCTCCTTCGAGCTGCACGCTGGGGAACGCGTCGCCCTCGTGGGGCCCAACGGGTCCGGCAAGTCCACGCTCCTCTTCGTGCTGGCCGGCGCCCGTCGGCCCGATGCGGGCAGCGTCCGCGTCGGGGACGGCACCCGGGAGCCGAGCACGGACCCCGCACGCCTGAGAGGGCGGGACCTTGCCCGCCTGCTCGGGCTCGTCTTCCAGAACCCCGAGCTCGGCTTCGTCGGGCGGACCTGTGCCGCGGAGGTGGCGGCGAGCCTGCCGGCGATCGGGCGACCCGCGGACCCGGCCGATCCGGCTGTGCGGGCCGCGCTCGCCGCCTTCGGTCTGGAGGCGTTGGCAACGGAGGATCCGTTCCGCATCAGCGAGGGTGAGCAGCGCCGGCTCGGGATCGCCGCGACCAGCATCGCGCGCCCGGCGATCTTGCTGCTCGACGAGCCGACGTTCGCGCTCGACCGGCGCGCCACCGAGGCGGTGATCGGGCTGCTCGACCGTCTCCGCAGCGACGGGCGGGCGCAGCTGATGGCGACCCACGATCCGCGGCTGATCCCGGCCTGCGACCGGGCGGTCGCGCTCGATGGGGGTCGGGTCGTGTTTGAGGGCACCGCGGCGGCGTTCCTCGTCGACCCGCCCTACCGACCCGCCGATCCGTGGCGCGACGCGGCGCCTCGCAGCGACGGTTCTGCAACCGACGCTCTTCCGGCGGGGCGAGGCCCGTGAGTTTCCTGCCCGCGCCGCTGGAGCCGGTCCGGCCGGCGCTCCTGACGCGCGTTGCGCCGGTCACGCGCATCGTCGTCGGCGTGGCGTGGCTCGCCGTCGCGGTGGTCGCGGCGGGGCCCACCGTGCCCTTCGCCCTCGGGGTACTTGCCGCGGCGGTCCTGGTCGTCTGCTCCGGCCTGCCGATCGGCCGCGTGCCGCGCCGCCTGGCGCCACTCGGCCTCGCGGCGCTCGGCCTCGGGCTCGTCACCGTGCTGGTGAACCCGGCCAATGGCGACCCGACTGCCGTCACCCTCATGCGCGCCGGTCCACTGCGGGTGACGGAGCCGGCCCTCTGGGCGGGGGTCGCCATCGCCCTGCGCCTCGTGGTCATCGCGCTCGTGAGTCTGCTCGTCTTCGCGAGCTCCGACCCCACGCGGTTGGCGGACTCGCTCGTGCAGCAGTGGCACATCCCCTACCGGTTCGCATACGGCACGCTCGCCGCGCTGCGGATCGTGCCGCTCCTGGCGGCCGACTGGGCCGCGATCACCACCGTGCGCCGGCTGCGCGGCATCGAACCGCACTCGCCTCGCGACCGGGTGACCGCCGTTGGGGGCGCACTGCTGGTCCTGCTGGTGACTGCGATCCGGCGGGCGGAGCGGATGGCCCTGGCGATGGATGCCCGCGGCTTCGACACGGACCGTCCGCGCGGGACGTACCGTCCGATCTCGCTCACGCGACTCGATGCGCTGGTCCTACTACTGGGGCTGGGCGCAGCCGTGGCGGTGTTCGCGCTGGGGGTCCGCTGACGCCCCCCGGGCGCCCCCGGGCCGACGGCCCCCCGGGCGCCCCCGGGCCGACGGCACACTTCGGCCGGCCGCGTATCCTCGTGGCATGAGCCAACTCAGACCCGGGGCTCCGGCCCCCGACTTCGAACTTCCGGACGATGGCGGGACGCGGCATCGGCTCTCCGCGCAACGTCCTCGCCCGGTGGTGGTCTATTTCTATCCGCAGGACGACACGCCCGGCTGTACCACCGAAGCCTGCGGTTTCCGCGATGCGAATGAGGAGATCCGCGCGCTCGGTGTCGAAGTGTGGGGCGTCAGCCCACAGGACGAACGCTCGCATGCCCGCTTCCGAGAGAAGTACGGGCTGAACTTCACGCTCCTGGCGGACGTCGACCACGCCGTCGCCGAGGCCTACGGCGTCTGGACCGAGAAGACCCGCTACGGGCGCACGTACTGGGGCATCGCCCGTACGACGTTCCTGATCGACGGCGAGGGACGCATCGCCCGCATCTGGGAGCAGGTGCGACCCGAGGGCCATGCCGAGGAGGTCCTTGCCGAGCTGCGCGGGCTCCTGGCGACGCCGGCCTGAGCTGTCCCGCCGCTCGCCGGTCGGATCGGAGGCGTGCCGCTCCGCCGGCCACCCGCGGTACGATCCCCGACATGCCAGCCCAGCCGATACTCCACACCGAACGCCCCGCACGCCTGCTCGTCATCGTCGCACACCCAGACGACGCCGATTTCGGGCCGGCCGCCACCGTCTCGAGATGGATCGACGAGGGGACGGTCTCCGAGCTCGTCTGCTGCACGAGCGGCGACGCCGGCGCCGATGACCCGGAGACCGATCCGCTCGAGCTCGCCGCGGTGCGGGAGGCCGAGCAGCGTGCCGCCGCCGAGGTGGTCGGGTACCGCGAGGTCCACTTCTTGCACCAGCCCGACGGCGCCCTCGAGAACGACCTCCCGCTCCGCGAAGCACTCGTCCGCATCATCCGCACGGTGCGCCCCGATGCGGTCATGACGTCGGACCCCACCCATCTGTTCACGGCCGATGGCTTCGTCCAGCACGCCGACCACCGGGCGGCGGGGATCGCGGCCGTCGACGCCGTCTATCCCGCGGCTCGCAACGCGATGGCGTTCCCGCACCTCGCGAAGGCCGGGCTGGCCCCGCACGTCGTGCGCCGGCTCTACCTCTTCTGGCCCGCCGAGCCGAACGAGTGGGTCGACGTCAGCGGGTACGTGGAGCGCAAGCTCCACGCGCTGCGGGCGCACGTGAGCCAGCTGCGTGACCCGGACGGTACCGAGCGGCGGGTCCGCGAGCGTCTCGTGGAAGAGGGTCGGCTCGTGGGCGTCGAGGCGGCGGAGCCGTTCCGCGTCATCCGCATCGAACGATAGCGAGGGACTAGCGGGGAAGGGCCCACGGCGACGTTCGCGCCGCGGCGGACCAGGCCGGCCGCGGTCCTCAGGTGGCGGATCGAGCGAGCAGCGGCCGGACGCGACCCCATTCGTCCCACAGGGCCGCGAGTCCGGGTGCCTGTCGGCCCAGCAGGGCGACCATTTGTCCGAGCGTCAGATCGGGCGCGCTGTCGGCGACGAAGTCACCCACGGCGACCCGGGCCCCCCGCAAAAGCAACGGGATCTCCGAGGCCGAGGGCCAGCGTCGGATCCGCCGCGGATCGAGCCCC
>JAKAMV010000761.1 GCA_021812735.1 Chloroflexota bacterium
GGCTCGACCTGGTACCTGGTGACCGCCGTCAACGGCCTGCCGGTCAGCTCCGCGTACGGCGCGGCGGCGCTGTACGCCGCCACCGGCGTCCTCACGGCACCGGCCGTCCCGACGCAGCTCGGCGCGACCGTGACGTTCTACGGCCGCGGCTACGGCCAGGGTGTCGGCATGTCGCAGTACGGCGCGCTCGGCCGCGCCCAGGCCGGCCAGGACGCCGCCACCATCCTCGCCCACTACTACCCGGGCACCACCCTGGGCTCGCTCGCGGCAAGCCCCTCCGTGCGCGTTCTGCTCGAGGACGCGCTCGCCACGCAGAGCGCACCGCTCACCGTCTACGGACGCGGCGGCGCATGGTCGGTGGACGGCGTCGCTGCCTCGCTGCCGGCGAACGCGCGGGCGCGCGTGTACCGGACCAGCACCGGCTGGCGCCTGGTGATCGACTCGGGCGGCACGACGCTGGTCGCCGCGAGCGCGCCATCCACGGTCGTGTTCAGGCCCGCCTCGAGCACGACGATCCTCCAGGTCAGCTCGATGGCCTCGTCCTACAACCAGTACCGCGGGGTTATCAGCGCACTGCTCCTCTCGACGCGGGCACGCCTGGTCAACCAGGTCCCCATGGAGGACTACCTGCGGGGCGTCGTGCCGTCCGAGATGCCCTACAGCTGGCCGCTGCAGGCGCTCGAGGCCCAGGCCATCGCGGCGCGCTCCTACGCCGCCCACCACCTCCACCCGGCCGCGGGCACGTTCGACCTCTACGACGACACCCGCTCGCAGGTCTACCGCGGCTTGCGCGCCGAGCGCCCGTCAACGGACGCGGCCATCGCAGCGACCGCCGGGCAGGTGGTGATGAGCGGTGCGCAGGTGGCCGACACCCTCTACTCCTCGACCGCCGGCGGGGCGACCGAGGACAACCAGATCGCCTTCGTCTCCCCGACCGGCGCCATCGTCGCCGTGCCGGTGAGCTATCTCCAGGGGTCGCCGGACCGCGACAGCGCGGGCGTCCCGTACGACGCCTCGTCGCCGCACGCCACCTGGCAGACCGCCAGCTACTCGCTGGCCTCGCTGTCGGCGATCTTCGGCGCCGACTCCCGCACCAGCGTCGGTGCGGTCGCCTCGCTCGTGCTCTCGAACCGCGGCGTCTCCGGGCGCCTCATCAGCGTGACCCTGATCGGGAGCGCGGGGACCAAGACGGTGTCCGGCCCGGTGTTCACGGCCGTGTTCAACGCAAACCGGCCGGCCGGCGACCCGGCGATGCTGAGCACCCTGCTCGACACCGCGCCGATCCCCTGACGGCGGCTCGCCCAGCGCGTCCCGCCACCCTGGCCGTCGCGCGCGCCCCTACGATGGCGGCACACGAAGCGGGAGAGGGTGTCGAGCGTGCGGTTCGGGGCAGCGTTCTGGGTGCAGCGCACCGACTGGGCGTCCCTGCGAGAGGCCGTCCTGCGGGCGGAGGCGGCGGGGTTCGACGACCTGTGGATCGACGACCACCTGCTCTCCGACGAGGCGGACTGGCCCGACCCCAAGCTCGAGGGGTGGACGACGCTTGCGGCCCTGGCCGCGATCACGACGCGGGCCCGCCTGGGCCTGATGGTGGGCGCGAACACGCTGCGCAACCCGGGTCTGGTGGCCAAGATGGCGACGACCGTTGACCACGTGTCGGGAGGGCGCGCGATCCTCGGCATCGGCGCCGGCTGGTTCGAGCGCGAGCACGCCGCGTTCGGCTTCGACTTCGGCGCCGGCTTCGGCGAACGGCTCGACCGCCTGGCCGAGGCCGTGCCGCTCATCCGCCGGCTGCTCGACGGCGAGGAGGTCAGCCACGAGGGTGGCTTCTACCGCTTCGACCGCGCGGTGTGCGCGCCGCGGCCGGTCCAGGCCCGCCTGCCGATCCTCATCGGCGGGTCCGGACCGCGCAAGACGCTGCCGCTGGTCGCCCGGTCCGCCGATATGTGGAACGCGTACGGCACGCCCGACGAGGTGGCGGCGAAGTCGGCGCACCTCCGCGACGCGTGCGAGACGGCGGGCCGCGACGACCGCGAGGTGGAGCGCACCGTCAACCTCAATGTGGTGATCCGCGACGGCCGGGCCGAGGCCGAGGCGGCGTGGGGCGGCTGGCACCGCGAGCACCGCCCGCAGGGCGGCGAGGGCCGACTCGACGCGGGCGGATCGGTGGCGGACGTGGCGGCCGCGCTCGCGGCGTACCGCGCCGTGGGCTTCGCCCACCCGATCCTGATCTTCCGCCACCGGTGGGACCTGGCCACCATCGACCGGCTGCCGGAGCTCCGTGCCGCACTCGGGGCGGACTGACCGCGCGTTGGCGAGCGGCTGGCGATGTCAAGGTCGCTCGCGGACGAACACCTGCTCGACGGGGAGGCCGAAGACGTCGGCGAGCCGGAACGCGAGGGCGAGGCTCGGGTTGTACTCCCCGCGCTCGAGATAGCCGATCGTCTGCGGGTTCACCTCGACCCGCTCCGCGAGCTCGACGCGGCTCAGGCCAGCGCCCTCCCTGAGCTCGGCGATCCGGTTCGGGATCGGCGCCTCGGTCGCGGTTTTGCGCCCGGTCATCGCACCTCCCCCCGCCCGGGCGCTCGCCCGAGACGGGACCGGGAGGAGTGGGCGTCCACGACATCGTCACGCCGCGGGAACGTCCACGCGTAGATGACGCTCGGGAGCATGAACAGCAGGACCCATGCGGGAAGGAGCCTGTCGGCCTGCAGGACGCCGCCGAAACCCCCCGCCGCCGATACGACATAGTGGCCAACGCCGGGGAAGAGCACGAGCATCGCGCCGCCGACGGCCAGGCCGACGATGATGACCATGTGCGTTCGCCAGTAGACGTCGCCCTGCACCAGCCGCTCCCGCTCGTCGGCCTCATCGCGGGCGATCTGCGGGACCGCGCGCTTGTACAGGTAGAGCCCTGCGGTCATCGGGACGAGCAGCACCGCCGCGACGGCCTGAACACCGAGCAGGACAGCGAATCGGATTGGATGCACGCGGGCCAGGAAGTCGTTGTCGCCGAGCCCGGCTGCGAACGGCGCGAGCCAGGCGGCTGCGAACAGCGCCGACCACGCGACCGCGAGCACTCGCCCGTTGCGGCGCGACCAGAAGCGCTCGAGACGGCCCGGTTCCCCGCGGCGGAACGGCAAGCCTGCGCGATCGGCCAGCCCAGTGCGTCGGACCAGGGCGGCCGCACCGGCCGCGAACAGGACCGCGAACGCCCAGATCTCCATGAAGGCTGCTCCCCCAACCGCTTGGCGCGCAGCCACGGCAGGCTGTTGTATTCATACGATACCCGCCATATTGTAGGAATGCAACAGGTGCCGTCCGGTGGCTGACCGGTCCGCCGATTCGCCGCGCGATCCCCGCTTCGTCGCGGAGGCCGAGGTGCGCGCCAACGGCGGCGAGATCCTCTACCGGGGCGCCCTGCGGGTGGACGACCCGCACTGGCCCGCGGAGGCGGCGCGGCTTCACCGGGGCCTTCGGATCCGCGACCTGTCGGACCCGGACCCACGAGGCTGGGTGGTGCTCATCTTCCCCGACGGGAGCGTGCGGCTCAACCCGTCAGTGGCGCGCGCCCACTGGTGGCAGGGCGACGAGGCGATGTAGGGCCGACCGACCGCGAGCCGCTACTCCCAGCGGAACGTCCGCGCCGCGATGCCCAGGCACACGACCAGCCAGCCCGCGAGGATCGCGATGTCCACGCCGAGCGGCGCCACCTGGGTCCCGTTGACCATCACCTGGCGCATGGCGTCGCCGAGGTATGTCAGGGGCATCAGGCGGGCGACCGACTGCAGGAAGCCGGGCAGGAAGTCGAACGAGAAGAAGATCCCCGACAGGAACATCATCGGGATCTGGACGACCTGGACGACGCCCGTCGCCTGCTCCTCGGTCTTGAGGAACGACGCCAGCGCGAACCCGATCGCGAGAAACGATCCGGCGCCGAGCAGGACCACGCCCGCCACGGCGAGCAGATTGCCCACCACGTGGACGCTGAAGAACAGGTAGCCGATCCCCAGGATCAGCACCGCGTCCACCACCGCGACCATGAGCCGCAGCAGCACGTTGCTGCCGACAAGCTTCCAGCGCGCCAGCGGCGTCGCGCCGAGGCGCTTGAGGATCCCCTTCTCGCGCTGCTGCACCAGGGGGATCGCGGCGAACACGCCCAGCTGCATCAGGGCCATGGCGAGGATGCTCGGCACGAGATAGGCGACGGAGCTGATCGTCGTGGACTGGAGGGACACCTGGGCCACGGTGAGGACGGCGGCCGCGCCGACCGCCTGGAGGTTGAAGGCGTTGGCCACCTGGGCCACCACGCCCTGCACCACCTGGCTGGTCTGGCTCTGCGACGGGTCCCCGTAGAGCTGGATCACGGCCGACGCGGTGCCGCCCGAACGGGCCTGCACGAGCGCGTCCCCGAGGCCCTTCGGGACGACGATGACAGCCGAGACGTCGCCGCGCTGCATGGCAGCCTTCTCGTCCTCGAGCGAGCCGTCGTGGAGGCTGAGCAGCGGGACACCCGCGAAGGCCTGGCGGAGACCGGCGGACGCCGCCGAGCCGTCCTGGTCCACGTAGCCCACCGCGATCTTCGTGTCGCTGTTACCGCCGAAGATCCAGCCGAACAGGAACACGAACATGATCGGGAAGACGATCGTCCAGAACAGCGCCGCCCGATCGCGCACCAGGCTCTTGACGTTCGCCGCGGTGAGGCCGAGCAGGGTTCGCATCGTCGGACTCCTGATATGGAAGGACTTGTCAAGGGGGTGGGGCAGGGCGCGCTCGAGGTCAGGTCCGTGCGACGATGGTCACCCTGATATGCGCGGGTCGGCCGGGCCGTTGCCGCATGACAGTGAGTCGTCAC
>JAKAMV010000762.1 GCA_021812735.1 Chloroflexota bacterium
GCCGGGCGCGACGTGATCCGGGATGCGCGCGCCGTGCGCCGCTCGATCGGCTACGTGCCGCAGCTGCTCTCGTCCGACGGCACGCTCACGGCCCGCGAGAACCTGGAGATCTCCGGCCGCCTCTACCACGTGCCGCGTGCCGAGCGCCGCGATCGGATCGAGGAATCGCTGGCCTTCATGGGCCTGGCCGACGTGGGCGACCGCCTCGTGCGGACGTTCTCGGGCGGCATGGTCCGCCGGCTCGAGATCGCCCAGGCGATGCTCCACCGACCGGCCGTGCTGTTCCTGGACGAGCCGACCGTTGGCCTCGATCCCGTCGCCCGGAGGGCCGTCTGGGGCCACGTCAGGGCCCTGCGCGAGCGCGACGGCACCACCGTCATGCTCACGACGCACTACATGGAGGAGGCAGCCGAGCTGTGCGAGCGGGTCGGGATCATGCACCTCGGCAAGCTGGTGGCGCTGGGCACGCCAGCCGAGCTCTCGGCGCAGGTCGGCCCGGGCGCCACGCTCGACGCCGTGTTCACCCACTTCACCGGCACTGGCCTGGAGGACGGAGGATCGTTCCGTGACGTCGCTCGAACGCGTCGCACCGCGCGTCGCCTCGGCTGAGCCCATCGCGCCGGCGCGCTTCCTGCTCGACGCCTGGACCGTCGCGCAGGCGGAGCTGCGCAAGATCGCCCACGACCCGTCCGAGATGGTCACCCGGGCGGTCCAGCCCATCCTGTGGCTGGTCGTGTTCGGCCAGGTCATTGCCCAGGCGCGCGCGATCCAGACCGGGAACGTCTCCTACATGGACTTCCTGGCGCCCGGCGTGCTCGCCCAGAGCGCGTTGTTCGTGGCGATCTTCTTCGGCATCGCGGTGATCTGGGAGCGAGATCTGGGCGTTCTCCACAAGTACCTGGTGAGCCCGGCGTCGCGCGGGGCGCTGGTCACCGGCAAGGCGCTGGCGGGCGGGCTCAGAGCGCTGGTCCAGGCGCTGTTCGTCTACCTGACCGCGATCGCGATCGGGATCCACCTGCGCTGGGAGGTGCCCGCCCTCGTGGGCGTCGCGCTCGTGGTCGTGCTCGGCGCGGCCGGCTTCGCCACCTTCTCGCTGATCATCGCCTGCCTGGTCCGCACCCGCGAGCGGTTCATGGGTATCGGCCAGATCCTGACGATGCCGCTGTTCTTCGCCAGCTCGGCCATCTACCCGGTCTCGCTCATGCCGTCTTGGCTCCAGGTCCTCGCCCACCTCAACCCCCTGACCTACCAGGTGGACGCCCTGCGGGCGCTCATGATCGACGGCGGGCCGTCGAACTACCCGATCGCGCTCGACCTGGTCGTGCTGGTGGTCACGCTGGTGGTCATGGTCGCGGTGGCGTCGCGGCTCTACCCGCGCCTGGCGCAGTAGCCCCCGGGCGCCTCGGCGCCAGCGCCTCCGGCCAGTGGACCGATCGGCCGGCGGCCTGCCCGTCCGGACTTTCGAGCCGCCGTCGTCGGCCGGCGACCGCGAATTGGATACCCCCATCCACGATGCGCGGCATCATGGACGCCAGCAGCTGCTGGAGGCATGAACGCGATGCACGTCGGACTCGTGGGACTCGGGCGCATGGGCGCCAACATGGCGCGCCGCTGGCGCCGAAACGGCCACACGGTGGTCGGCTATGCGCGCACGGCGGCCACGGTGGACGGGCTGGTCGGCGATGCGATCGATGCGGGGGCCCACTCGCTCGAGGACCTCGTCGCGCAGCTGCCCACGCCGCGTGTCCTGTGGGTCATGGTCCCCGCGGCGTCGGTGGATGCCACGCTGGCCGAGCTCGGCCCGCTCCTGGCTGCCGGCGACATCGTCATCGACGGCGGCAACTCCTGGTACCGCGACGATATCCGGCGCGCCAAGGAACTCGCGCCGAAGGGCATCCACTACGTCGACTGCGGGACCAGCGGCGGCACGTGGGGCCTCGAGCGCGGCTACTGCTTGATGGTGGGCGGCCCGGACGACGCGGTGGCGACCCTCGACCCGATCCTCCGCGCCCTCGCCCCCGGCGTCAATAGCGCTGAGCGGACGCCCGGCCGCACTGGCACGCCGACCCCGGCCGAGGAGGGCTACCTCCACTGCGGCCCGGCCGGCGCAGGCCACTACGTCAAGATGGTCCACAACGGCATCGAGTACGCCGTCATGGCCGCGTACGCCGAAGGGCTCAACATCCTCCACCACGCCAATGCTGGCGCTGCGAGCCGCGACGTGAACGCCGA
The DNA here is from genome assembly GCA_021812735.1 of Chloroflexota bacterium. The sequence goes on from JAKAMV010000762.1 coordinate 2,233, forward strand.
GACCAGCCCGCTGGCCGACCCGGAGCTCTACCAGTACGACCTCGACCTCCCGGCCATCGCCGAGGTCTGGCGCCGCGGGAGCGTCATCGCCTCCTGGCTGCTCGACCTCACGGCCCAGGCCATGGTCGCCGACCCGAAGCTCGACGGGTTCGACGGCCGGGTGTCCGACTCCGGCGAGGGCCGCTGGACGAGCATCGCCGCCATCGAGACCTCGGCGCCAGCGCCGGTGCTGACGACGGCGCTCTACTCGCGCTTCACCTCGCGCGGCGAGGAGCTGTTCGGCAACAAGGTCCTCTCGGCGATGCGCTGGGGCTTTGGAGGCCACGCCGAGGTCAGGAAGGACGCCGACGCGAAGTAGGGACCGGCCGCCGTCGAAAGGTCCGAGGGGCTGTCGTCCGGCGAGACCCTCGCGGCGTCATCTGAGTGGCGATGGGCTCGCGCGGCGCCCTCGACCGTCCGCGGCACGCAACGGCCGCGGGGAGTCGACCCACCCGGAAGTGAGTGCGGCAGGGCACTCGGAATAGATGTGCGGACCCAACCTCTGATCCATTGCGGCGTGGAGGACCGGCCACCGCGGATCATCACCATCGTCACCAACCTGCAGGTCCTGTACCTCCTAGTGAACGCCCTCATCTTCTTCATGATCCTGTTCATCACCGTGACGATCGCCCTGTTCTTCATGCCGATCGCTCCTCGGTCCGGTAGTCCAGAAGGTTCCGACCTGCATGGCTAGCCATCGTGGACGATCAGAAAGCGGTCCCGGTCGAGTTGGCGGGCAAGCCACCCACGACCCAGCGGCACGGTCCGCGTCGACGTGCTCGTCGGGGTGGAGAGCCACCTGTTCGTAGGCTGTTACATTCAGAAGCACCCCTGTATCGTATTGTTGACTCGCCATAAGCACCCCTCTATTGTAGTCCCGTGATCACGATCGACGACCTCAATGCCCTGAACCCCTGGTGGACCGACGACCAGTGGGTCCCGGCCGATGATCCCCATCTCGGAGCTGCGGAGGTGGCCCCATTTACGTGGGACCCCCGACCGTTCTCGGCCACGGACTTGGACACCGGCGCGGTCTTCACGCTTCGCGGTCCGAGACAGAGCGGCAAGACGACCCTGACAAAGCGGCTCATCGCCGAGCGCGTCGCCGCCGGCCATGCGCGCCGCTGCTGCTTCATCAACCTGCGCATCGTGGACTCGGCGGACGAGATCCGGACGGCGATCGATCTCGTACTTCGGCTGTGGCCCGCCGAAGGTCCCGACGATCGGTGGCTGTTCATCCTCGACGAGCTGACCTTCGTTCGCGGCTGGGCGAACGCGATAGCGCACCTGCGCGAGCACAACCGGCAGTTCGGGCGGGCGACGGTCATCCTCACCGGCTCCTCGTCGGCGGACCTCATCGAGTCCGCCGACGACCTCCAGGGCCGACGGGGCAGGCTCGCCGCGCCACTGGACAGGCTGCACATGCCCATGACTTTCCGCGACTACCTGGCCGCGAGAGCGCCCGCCGTGAGGCTGGGCGAGACCGTCCCGGTGGAGGACCTGCTGACCGATGCGGGGCGGCAGGCGATTACGACACTGGCGCTGCGGACGGCCGAACTCGACCAGTACCTGGGCGAGTACAGCCGTTGCGGCGGTCTGCCGACGCCGGTGACCGACATGCTGGCGCACCGCAGGCTGCTGCCCGGGACGATCACGGAGCTCTGGCGCGGCCTCTCCGCCGACGTCCGCCGCCTCGACCGCAGCGAGGATCGCCTCGCGAAGCTGCTCACGCGCACGGTGCTGTCGCTGGGCAGCCTGACGAACCTCACCACGGTAATGGAGGAAATGGACGTCGCCAAGACGACCGCCAGGGAGTACGTCGACCTCCTCGCGGGCTCGTTCGGCTTGATCGTCCTGCACCAGGAGGATCCCAAGCGCGCCGGTGAGCGGTCGCTCACCAAGCAGCGGAAGCACTACTTCGGCGACACGGCGTTCGCGGCGATCCCCGAGGCGCTCGGCGGGCCGAGCCCGAAGCCGCAGGCGCTGGTCGAGAACCTCTTGGCGATCGCGCTCTTCCGCCATATCGAGCGCAATGCGCTCGAAGCCTTCGCTGCTCCGCGCAGCCTCTTCCTCTGGCGGAGCAGCAACGACCGCGAGATCGACTTCGTCGCCGACGGCGGGCCGCGGCTGCCCGTGGAGTGCAAGTACGCCGAGGAGCCGCGCGGCAAGGACTATGAGAGCATGTCCAAGGCGTTCGGGCGGGGCATCCTCGCCAGCCACCACAGCCTGGTGACAGACCGCGAGATCCTCACGGTGCCGACCGCGGTCCTTCTCGCGGCCATCGGATAGGCTCGGCCGGGTCTTCCCGGGTCTGTATCAGCGGTCGGAGACTGCGACGCGATCTTCGGCCTGGGGGGCGGGGGGTCGGCCGCGCACTTGCCCGCGGCTCCTCTGTCCGGGGTGCTTGTCTCGAACATCCCTATCCGGTAACGCTTGCACAGCGCGGCAACTGTGGACTAAGACCCGGGCGGCGCCGCCCCGCCGTGGGCGGCGGAGTGGGTCTGGTAGCCGCCATGGAACTCGGCAGAACGGCCCAAGTGCCACGGTCCTCGAAGGCGGGGGTCTGGGAGATCG
>JAKAMV010000050.1 GCA_021812735.1 Chloroflexota bacterium
CTCGGTGCCGCCGCCGGTCTCGGCGGCCGTGCCTCGCTGGGTGCGGGGTGGGGGAGGGTCGTGCCCGGCGCCTCCCGAGGGGGCGCGAGACGCCACCGCCACTATACGGCGCGACAGCGCCGACCCGGGCCCGAGCGCCGGCGACGGCCGGTGGCGGGAGTTCGCCGAGCCCGCCGAACCGTCAGCCGACGGTCACGACCACGCTGCCGCGCTTGTGGTCCGCCTCGACGTACCGGTGGGCCTCTGCGATCCGGTCCAGCGGATAGACGCGGTCGATGACCGGCACGACCGCGCCGGCGTCAACGAGCTCGGCGATGTGGACGAGGTCGGCGGCGGAGAACCCCGGCGTCCCGTCGTCGACCGAGACGTGCCGCCCGCCGGGCGTCAGGGCCCGCCGGCACGCGTCCCTCAGCGGCGAGCCCCTTCGCTTCCCGACCGCGTCGAGGACGAGGTCGTACGCAGCTCCCGCCGCCGGCGCGGCGTCGTGCATGTAGTCGAGCGTCGAGGCGGCCTCCAGGTTCCACACCAGCTCGGCGTTGCCGGGGCCGCAGGCAGCCGTCACGACGGCGCCCGCATGCCTCGCGAGCTGGACGGCGGCGGTCCTGATCGCGAAGCGACTGGAGGTTGCGCAACGCCACCGCGTGGTCGATGGGCGCTGGTGACGCGAATCGCGCCGTGTAGGGGCCCTGCCCCGGGACGCGTGCGAGCGCCTCGGCGACGCGGTTGGCGAACTCGATCGTCTGGCCGCGCTCGACGAACGCGATCGGGAACACGATCGCCCCGCCGCCGCTGTTCGTCACGGAGATGCCCTGCTGGAGGGCGTGGCTCAGCACGATCGCGCTGACCACGATGAGCAGCAGGGCGCGGAGGGGGACGATCCCGGGCACGAGCAGCCCGAAGAGGGTCCCGATCGGCCCGAAGATGACCGCGCCGGCCGCGAACCGCGTGCAGGCCTCGATGCCGGCGATGTTCTCGACCAAGGTAGCCGACGAGCTCGGCGTCTCGCCGGAGACGGTCCGCCGCTGATTCGGATGCGGGCACGCCGGGTCAGCGTGCTGCTCGTCAACGGGCGGCGGACGTTCCGTGTCCTCCGACCCGAGCTGGAGCGGTTCAAGGCGGCCCACGTGATGGACAGCGTGACCGACGACTGGGAATGAGTGAACCGCGGGCATGGGCCAGGCGGCCGCGCAGGCGGGAGATTCGGGGGGTCGACCATGACGCTCAAGGTCAGGTGTCCGCTGTGCCTCGAGGAGACGCCGATCGACCGAGGCGCCTCTCGCGCCGGCCGCGACTTCCGCTGCGAACGCTGCGGAGTGGTCGTCCCCCTGGGCGAAGTCGCGAGATCGGCTGCAACGCCCTTCGAGCCGCAGGGGTGGGCGCTTGCCTACTTGTCTCCACCTTGATCGTGTCGGACAATGAATCAGAAGGCCGCGAACGTGCCCGCCGCTAGACAGTAGGCTGACTTGGCAGACGATCCCAACTCCAGCGACCTGGCCGGGCAGGAGTCCCGCGGAGAGGAAGAGCAAGAAGTGCCCCAACCCCTTCCCGAGTGGGAGCTGCTCCTCGACGCTGCCGCGCGCCTCCACGGGATCCTGCCCGACGTGACTCTCGTCGGCGGCACCGCCGCGGCGCTCGACGCCGGTCACCGACGATCGATCCACGCCGATCATGTGATGATCGGGCTCATCGACCGCTTCGACGAGGTGCTCGCGGAACTCGAGTCGGTGGCCGGCTGGAAGACCGCTCGAGTGAAGCGGCCTGTCGCGATCTACGGGAGCCTGGACGGGATCCTTACGACCGTTCGCAATCAGATTCGCGCTGCCCCGCTCGAGACTGTCGAGATCGAGGTCGCAGGCCGCAGGCTGCGCGTGCCAACGCGGCGGGAGATCCTGCGGATCAAGGCGTGGTTCGTCGTGACGCGGAACGCGACGCGGGACTACCTCGATGTCGCGGCCATCGCGGCCAAGCTCGGGGATGCCGAGCTGCTCGCAGCCCTGGCCTCGCTGGATCGCCTCTACGCCCAGCCTGGCGATTCTGGGGCGGTGCGGCAGCAGGTCATGCGCCAACTCGCCTCGCCCAGGCCGTTCGACCTCGATCGCGTGAAGCTCGCCGAGTACAAGGGCCTCGTGTCGCAGTGGCGCGACTGGGCGACGGTTGTCGCCGAGTGCCGCCGCGTCGGATCTCTCATGGCCGCTGCGGTTGCCAACCGGCGTGCTGGCTGGACCGACATTCGAGCGTAGGATTGCGCAATGCGCCACCGGCATCTCCGAGGCCAGCGTCTGACGCTCGCCGCCCTCGACGATCTCCTCGAAAACGGGACCCTCGCTGACTGGCGTCCCGTGCTCGCGCGCGTCCGGCGAGAGCCAGATGGCGACGTGGCGACGAAGATCGAGACGCTCTTGCGCTCCCGCGACTACGAAGAGACTGGGGCGCTCTGGCAGGCGGTCATTGCCGACGCTCGCGGCCGCGCGGCGTCTGGGAGGTCGGCGCGCTAGTCATCGCCAGGCCGAGCAGGGTTGAGAACGCTCCCTCCGCGTCGCCTCGGAACTCGGTCCGAAAGCAGAACTCGGCAAGGTAGGACGCGAGGTCACTCGGCGGCTTGTTGTAGGTGCCAAGCAACCATCGCTTGAATCGGCTGGTCGTCTCATCAGCCGCTGGCGTGGCGCGATTCGCGGCTCCGCGAGCGAGGCCGCCGCGCGGGAGCGGAATGCGGGACCAAGCGAAGCCGGCCGCCGGCAAGCCGCGGTATCCCTCGTGTCCATCGGTGACCACCGTCGAGCCCCGCTTGACGAGGCGCTCGATGGCGAGCACGAGCGTGGCTCCGCTGCGATCTGGCACGATCACGAGACGCGTCCGCGCGTTTCCACGCTGAACGACCACCAGTACGGTCGTCTTGTCGCCGGCGAAGCCCCGCTTGCCGGGTGCGAAGCCGCCGAGGGCCATCTCATCGGCCTCGACGGTGCCCTCGAGCGGTGGCAGGTCGAGCGTCCCCATCGATCGGCGCAGCCGCTCCAGGATGTGCCATCGAGTCTTGTGGCTGGCGATACCCAACGTGCCCCCCAGGGTCCGGGCATTCAATCCAGGCTGTGTTGCCACGAGATACGCCGCCCAGAACCAGGTCGTCAGCGGCAGCCTTGATCGGTGAAGCGCCGTGCCCGCGGTGATACTCGTCTCCTGCCGGCACGCCTGGCATACGAAGCGTCCGCCTTCGCGCTCCCATGCCTCGTGGTGCCCGCAAGCCCGGCAACGGAAGCCGTTGGGCCATCGGGCGGCCACGAGCCACGTGTGACAGGCGTCGTCGTTCGGGAAGAGGGCCTGGAAGTCGGCAATCGACACGGGGAAGGGCAGGCTCACCGAGGTATTGTCGGAGTGGTGTAGTCAAGTGGTCAAGCGCCTAAGGGTGACGATGCCGTGGGAGGGTTGGCAGGGGCCAACATGGCGTCTGAAGTCGAGTGGGCACCATGATCGGATCGTGTCGGCCCCGACGAGCCGAGACCATCTCATCCGGTCTATCAGCGAGCCGGACAGACCGATGGCGTGTGGCACCGCGCCGGTACTGGCGCTCGCTTGCCGGCTCATGCTGGCGCCACCGCAACGTGGGCCCCGGCGTCACTCCGGAGCCCACGTGAGCGCGCGCGGATGGACCCTCAGTTCACGACGTTGGCGTGGACCTTCACGTTGTTGGTGAACGAGGGGTCGGCGCCGATCGGGACGCAGTAGGCAGAGCTGGGACAGGCAAGATACCCGGCGCCCGAGATCGTGTTCGCGATGATCTTGTCGTTGTTGCCCTGGTCGGCGACGCCCGCCTGGTATCCGAAACCGCCGTAGCCGTTGCTCAGCCCGGCGTTCGAGATGGTGTTGTTGACGACCTTCACGTTGGTGGCGGTCGTCGCCGGGTCTCCGTACCAATCCGCGAGGTTCGTCAGCCAGACCCCGATGTCGTTGTTGACGACGGTGTTGCCGACGATCTGTGTCCCCGTCGTGTACGGCGTGCCGACGCCGTAGCCAGGCCCGCCGACCACGATGATGCCGCCGGAGACGGTGCTCGCGCCGGTGTACGAGTTGCCCGAGACCGTGTTCCACATGACAGACGCCGACGCGCCGTAGCCGATCTGGATCCCGTTCTGGGCGATCCAGCTGACCGGACCCTGGCCGGTCACCGTGTTGTTGCTGATCGCGACGCTGACGCCGCTCCCATTGGCGACGATGCCACCCTTCTGGTAGTTCCAGATCATGTTGCCGCCGATCGTGCCGCTGGACGTGCTGCCATAGGCGTAGTAGATCCCCACGCCGTGTTGTGTGCCATTGAGCGGCGTCTCGCCGATGTCGTGGATCGAGCTGTTGGTGACATCGACGGCCGCGCCGTTCACCACCACGCCGAAGTAGTTCGCGCCGTGGATGTTGGCGCTACTCACGAGGCCCGTGCCGGTGCTGAAGTAGACGCCGATGTTGCAGCCGATCGCGTTGACCTCGCCAGTGACGGTCGTCGACGGGTTGATCACCGCTGCGGTGAGGTTGGTGCTGTCGCGGACAAAACCCGTCGGCGTGCACGAGGTCGCTGCGACGGACGGCACGATGGCGACTACCAAGAGTCCGGCGAGGAGGGACGCGGCAGGAATGAGTGCGGTGATAGATCTGCGCATGAGGTTCTCCAGTCCTGATTGCCACATCGGGTTGTGCGCCACGACGCACACACGCGGGAGGATCGAGCGTCGGAAACGCTGGTCGGCACCGGTTTGAGCAGCCACCCCCCCTCTCGGCGCGGTGAGTCCCCGCCCCGGCGAGATCTCCACGCCAGCATCCCCGGACTGACTGTGACCATCGGCAGATGGTGAATCGGTACTTTCGTACGACGTCTGAACGCCCGACGCAACGGCCGGACGGCGTGAGTCGGGCAGGAAGTGGTGCTGACCTGCACCGGACCGGATCGGTACAAGGGCCTGACGACCGACCAGCGTGCTCCCGCGGACACATCGCGAGCAGCGTGGCCATCCGGCGATTCCCCGCAACCTGCACGATGGCAACGTCGTGTTGGGCCAGGGTGCCCTGGAACCCGCGGTCGAATGGACGAGCGACCCGGCACGACGAACCGCGACCCACACTGTTCGGCCGCGCCCACCTCGGGGAGCACGGAGCCGGAGACGACCCCAGCCGCGCAGTCAAGCGCGTGGCGCGCCCATGCGCCCTGCAAAGCCGCGCGCGCCTCCCGCCGGCCTGCCGACAATCCCAAAGTCGGTTCCGCTCGCATTCGAACGCGGCACATGCGTAGAGCGCCATGTCGGCGCATCGGGGTAGCGGTGCCCCTTGCGGGTCGGCCGCCGCCACTACCACGTCTTGGCCATCGACCACGGTCGTGTCGGCGACCCCCGGCGGGAGGTACGTCTCGGGACCGCAGTGATCGGTCGTGGCGCTGACCCAACCGAGCGCCTCGATGGGCTCCTCCGAGTCCCCGACCAGCGCCGCGACGAGCAGGACGTCATGGCCGATGTCGTCGGCCGTCAGCAGGACGATCTCGGCCGGGTCAGGCCGAGGCGAGTCCTCACCCACCGATCGGTAGCCCGCGGGCGTGTAGGGTCAGTCCAGCCGCCACCACGGAGGTCCTGCCAGACCCGGCGACCAACGGGCACGCGCCACGTGTCCAGCTCACCCGCAGCACCTGCTGCACATCCGGTTTCGCGTCAGCGCGCACGGCCCGCATAGCCCCGTCTCGGGCAGCATTCAGGACGGCGAATCCCGCGAAGGCGGTCCTCTCTGCGGGAGACGGATCGGTCAACTGCCGGTACGCGTCGTCCACCGCCCACAGCGCAGCGACGACCTGACCGGGCATGACGGCTGCGTGCCCCTGCCACGCGCGGCGAAAGTCTGCACCCGCGGACTGTGTGGCTGCCGCGAGCCGTGTCCGGGTGGCTTCATCCATACCGGAGTCGCCCTTGGCGCGATGGACTCGACGGCGTCCACCAGGTCGTTCATCGCGGTCGTGATGGTCGGGTGCAGCTGGACCCGCGCCTGCCGGTCGCCCGCACGCTCCTGGCGCTTGCCCAAGACGAAACCGCACGCGGCGCTCGCCCACCGCCGTCGCGGCCATCATCGCGAGCGTGGCGGTGTCCATGGCCGGCATTGTGACAGGAGGCCCGCCGCGTCGGAGGAGGCGCCCATGTCGCAGCGGGGCCGCGCTCGTCGAACGCCAGGCGCCAGCCTCGGTGGGTGAGCCCCTGATGCCCGGGGTACCCCGGGCGACCGCATGAGTGAAGACAGCCCCGTCGCGGCGGCTCGGTCTGGCCGGTTGGCCCGGGATCGTCGTCTTCCAGCGGAGCGGGGCCATGCGCACGCTACTGCCCGCCGCTCGACAGCGGCTTACTTCGTCGGCGGACAAAGCCCGACACGATGGCGAGATCGTGCGCGACGACTGCTCACCGTTGACGGCTCGGCCTCGACATTACTGACGGAGATCGGCCACGACCGTCGAGGTTGTCGCCGCGCTGGGTTCACCGGACCGACCGGTTGGTCTCGACCGAGCTTGGATCGAACGCCAGATGCGTGACCTGGCCCTTGACCACGTAGCGGAAAGGATCGACGACTCGGCCTACCTGGAACGCCTCGGGCAACTCCGCGCGGAGCTTGCCGCGGTGGATGCAGTCCCGCGCGGTGATCTGACCGCGAAACGGGCGGTGCAGTGGCTGCGGGTGCTGGCCGAAACGTGGGTCAACGCCGACGTCCCCGAGGCCAGGGCCGACCTGCTGCACGCGATCTACGAGCGCATCGTCGTCAAGGGTCGGACGATCGTCGCGGCGCGCCTGACGCCCGCGGCCTACTCGAACGGCCTGGCCCTCGCTCTGCCTCAGGTTGTCATGGCGCGCCCGGAGGGATTCGAACCCCCGACACTCGGTTCCGAAGACCGATGCTCTGGTCCACTGAGCTACGGGCGCGCGGCCCGGGCATCATACCCGGCCTGACCCCGCCGCCGGGCGGCGGCCAACGCGAACCGCGGAGCGGCGCCCCACGCCGGGGCACAGCCCGGCACCGCCCGCCGCCGGACCCCGGTCACCGCCCTGCTCGGCGTCGGCGGCCAGCGCGGCGTCCCCGGCTCCTGCACACTGCGTCGATGCGCCAGCACGCCTGTCGGATCCGCCGGCACGCCCATCCGATGCGCCCCCCGCGCCGCCGTCGACGCATCGCAGTCACGGCCGTCGCAGCCGCGCTGGTGCTGGTCGTCGCCGTCGCGATGGCGCGGCAGCCGCCGACGGCGCAGCCCGGGGGCAACGGTGCCGCCGGGCCCGGCGTGGCGACGACACTCCAAGGCGCAGCGCTTCTGACTGCCCCCCTGCCTGGCGCCGCCGACCGGCTGTCCCCTGCCGCGTCTCCGCTGGCGCAGGGCCATGGGACCGCGGCGATGGACACCGCAGCCGCCGCCGCCCGGGACGACCTCCTCGGCGTCGACCTCCGGCAGTCACCGACGTCCCTGGCACTGCTCACCGGCTACGTCTGGCCAATCGCCCACCCGCGGCTGACGCTGCCGTACGGGCCGACGCCATGGGGCACGCGAGTCGTGGACGGTCGCCTGTTCCACGACGGCGTGGACCTCGCCACGTTCTGCGGCGATCGCATCGTCGCGGCGCACGACGGCGTGGTGCTGGCCGCCGGTCGGCACTTCGACGACGACATCGGCTGGGTTGGCGACCTCACCGCCTACTACCGCCTGCTCGAGGCCAAGCAGATGTGGAGCGACCTGCCGAACGTCGTGATCGTCGACGACGGCAACACGTACCGCAGCGTCTACGCCCACTTCTCCCGGGTGGTCGTCCACGTCGGGCAGCGCGTCCGGGCGGGCCAGCTTATCGGCTTCGAGGGGATGACCGGGCACGCCACCGGCTGCCACCTCCACTACGGGATCTTCTCGCCGCTGGAGACGGCCACGTTCGGGATCGAGCCCATTGAGGTCAAGGACTTGCGGGTCCCGACCCTCGAGATCGCGCGCATCGACCCGCTGCTGGTGCTCCCGTACCGCAAGGGCCTGGGCGGGGTCACGACGTGGCTGGGAACCGAGGGCAGCTGATCCACCGGCGTCGTCCCCGACCGCGCGCCCGGGCTCCGCATGAGGTCGCCGTTCGCGGTCCGCTGATGTTTCCGCTATACCGCCGGGGCCGGTGCAGACACGGGAATCGCGCCGCTATACCGCCGGGGCCGGTATCCGAGAACCGTCCGAGCGTGGTCGGCCGCCACAAGCCGCGATAACACCGCTGTGGGCGGTGTAGTGGAACGGCGACCAGCAGCGGGAACGGCGACGAGCAGCGGGGTCGGCGCGATGCCCGGCGACGTGCCGCCGGGAACGCCGCGAGTCCGAATGGCGACGTGCCGCCGGGAACGCCGCGAGTCCGAATGGCGACGTGCCGCCGGGAACGCCGCGAGTCCGAATGGCGACGTGCCGCCGGGAACGCCGCGAGTCCGAATGGCGACGCGCCGCGGAAGCGCCGCAAGCCCGAACAGGCGCCCGCGAGCGTTCCGTCAGCCGGAGCGTCGGTAGCGCCGCCCGACCAGGGACCAGGCCGGGATCCGCGCCAGCGCCTCCTCCAGCGAGGGGCCGGCGCCCCCGTCCCGCCGCTCGATCGCGAGCGAGGGCGGCTTGCCCGCACCGGGCCGCGCGTCAACGCCGGTCAGGTCGAGCGTCTCGTGCCCGTTGGCGGGCTCGCCCAGCTCCTCGAGCAGCGCCGGTGGCCACTCGGGCGTGTCGCCGTCGGTCGCGACCTCGCGCTCCAGGTGCCACCGGGGCCGGCGCAGCAGGATGGCCCGCCAGCCTGCCGCCACCTCGGGCGTCACGCACCCGTCGCCCGGCACCGGGGTCGCCGAGTGGTGCTCGCCGCGCGTCCACAGGGCCGCCTGGTGGAGCAGCGCGTACTCGTCGAGGTCCGCGAACGCGGCGAGCCGCTGGGCGGGCGACCCGGCGCCGAAGACGGCCTCGATCGACGGCACGAACACCTCGGCCAGGTCCAGGTCGATCGCCCGGACCGTGCGGTGCAGGTAGACGTGGCGGTACATGAACAGCCGCGCGGTGAGGAACATCTCGAGCGCCCCGAGGCCCGACTCGTAGAGCGTCAGGCCGCGCTCGGAGATGAAGGCGTAGCGGCGCAGCCGCTCGGCGTCCACGGGCCCCATCGAGACGCCCGTGAGGTAGGCGTCGCGGCGCACGTAGTCGAGGTTGTCCACGGTGAACACGCCCGACAGCAGCGGCTGGAGCGTGCGCACCCAGCCGGGCACCGTCGGGTCGGCGATCGGCGGCTTGGAGATCAGCACCGACACCCAGCGCGGGTCGATGGCCTCGCCGTCGGCGAACCGGTCGCGGTCCGGCACAGACCCCGGGGCGCGCCGGAGGGCGGCGATGAGCGGGCCGAGCTCGCGCTCGATGATCAGCTGCGAGAGGTCCTCGTGGCTGAGCGTCTTCGCCCCCGGGCGCCGGGGGTCCGCCGGCGCGGGGAAGCGGCTGAGGAAGCGGTCGTCGAAGAAGTGCGCGAACGGCCCGTGGCCCACGTCGTGGAGCAGGCCGGCCACGCGGAGGGTCTCGACCACCAGGCCCTCGGACGGGACGGGCTCGCCCGGCGCGAGGATCGGCAGCGAGGCGGCGAGCGACGGGTACAGCGACCGCGCCCAGAGCCCGGCCTCGTGCATCACGCCCAGACCGTGGGTGAAGCGCGAGTGCTCGGCGGTGGGGAACACCCAGCGCGCGCTCTGGAGCTGGCTGATCCGCCGCAGGCGCTGGACCCACGCGGTGTCGAGCAGGTCGTCCTCGGCGACAGTCTCGACGTGCAGCCCGGCGAGCCGCGCGTCGTGCGGCGTCAGGCGCTTGGTGAGCTCGACGTACCCGTGGATCGGGTCGCTGATGAGGTTGACCGCGGCGAAGGGGAGCCGACGGCCGGTCGAGGCTGCCGGCTCGCGGTTGGTCAGGGCACCCAGATCCGCTTCGCGGCCGTCCACGCCGAGAGGTTACCCCGCCTGTCGACGACCTGGACGCGGAACGAGTAGTAGGTCTGGTGATGCCGGTTGGTCAGCCCGAGCCACGTCATCGTCGTCACGCGCCGGATCGTGGACCACGGTCCACTGTTGACCCGGTACTCGACGTTGTAGCCGCGGATGCCGGCCGTGTGGGTCTGAAGCACCGGGTCGACGCCGGACCACCGGAACGTCAGGGAGGTGCCGCTGCGGGTGAGCGACCCGTTCCGCGAGACGGGACTGGTGTGGTCGGCCGACTCCGAGAACAGGATCGACGACCAGGCGCTGCCGTCGCTCGCCCGGGTGATCCCCACGCCGAGGTAGTTGTACGACGACGAGAACAGGATCGCGTGGTGGACGGCGCTGCTCTTCCACATCGAGTACAGGTTCGCCGCCGCCCGCCATCCCCACGGGTACGAGGTCTCGCCGATGACCTCGCCGTACGAGTACCACCCGATCCCGGCGCCCGACAGCGCCGCGCCCGGGTCGCCGCCCGCGGCCTGGTGCGACAGCGTGGAGGTGGCGCTCATGCTGGCCGCGCGCCGGTTGGCCAGGGTCGCCAGCGAGGTCCAGGTGCGAACGGGCCGCAGGCCGGCGGCAGCGCGGTCGCGGTTCAGCCAGCCGACGATGTCGGACGCCATCGCGTTGGCGGTCGAGGTGGTGGAGAGGGCGATCGCGGTGTCCGCAGCGCCGGGCTGGGGGGCGCTCGTCGCGGTGGCCGGGACGGCCACGATGAGGGTCAGGAGACCCGAGAGCAGGAGGGTGGAGGTGCGGCGTCGGAAGGCAGACGCAGTCAGTCTGCGAGGGGTCCGTGTGTCGATCATGAGCCTCTCGAGCGGTGTTGCGTGAGGGCACCAACCCTACCAGATCAGTCCGGCGGCCGCCCGTAGCGTTCGGCGGCCCGTGCGTGGCTGGCCGCCACGTCGTCCCGCAGCGACCCCGGGGCGAGCACCTCGACGTCCTCGCCCCAGGACAGGATCCAGAGGCGGATCTCGACCGTCCCGGCCACGGTCGCCCGCCACTCGAGCGAGCCGTCCGGCCGCGTCTCCACCACCTGCGACGGGTGCCACACCGCCTCGCCCACGCGCGCGGCGACGGACGGCGCGAAGCGCAGGACCACCTCGGTCGCGGGCTGGTCCCAGATGATGTCCCACGCGGGCCGTAGGCGGGCCGCCAGCTCCCCCTCGGCGGGCGCCTCGAACCGCCGCGGGGTCAGCGACAGGTCCAGGATGCGCTCCACCTTGAACGTGCGGAGCGCGCCGCGGCCCTCGTCGAGCCCGATGAGGTACAGCGCGTGCGTCTCCAGCGACGGCTCGAGCAGGTAGGGCCGGACCTCGCGCCACTCCGGCTCGCGGTCGCCGTCATACCCCGCCGGCGCGTACTTGAAGCGCACCACCCGCTGCTCGGCCCAGGCGCGGGTGAGGTCCTCGACGCGGCGGTTGTGCGCCTCGTCGGTGCGTCGACGGGCCATCTCGTCGAGCGTGCGCTCCACGTGCCCGTGCAGGGCGTCCGGCAGGCCCTCCTCGAGCTTGCTGAACGCCGAGGCCAGGCTCGGGTCGAAGCGGTCGACGTAGCGGGTCATCAGCCGGGCGGCGAGGAAGACCGCCATCGCCTCCTGGAGGGTCAGCCGCATCGCGGGCAGGAACGCCCCGGGTTGCACGCCCCACTTGCCGGCCTCGCTCCAGAGCGGCACCTGCATCTCGTTCTGGAGCGCGCTGAGGTCCCGGTAGACCGTCCGCGGGGACATGCCGGTGCGCTGGGCGATCTCCCTCGGGGTGACGCCGGCCTCGCCGTGCGCGTGGAGCACGCGCAGGACCGACAGCAGGCGGGCGAGCCGGTCGCGCTTGCCCTCCAGGCGCTCCCCGTCCTGCGCGTCAAGGCTGTCGGTCACGAGACGTCCCTCCTCGTCATGGCGTCTGGATGGTCACCGGGAGCCCCCGGTCGATGGCGATCAGGGTGAACCGCACCTCGGCCGTGAGCGCGTTGGGGGCCAGCTCCGGCCCGGGCCCGTTCGCGAAGCCGATCGCCTGGCCGAGCTGCCCGTCGGCGAACACCCAGAAGTCCAGCTCGCCGCGCCAGCGCGACAGGTCGGCGTGGCCAACCAGCAGCGACGCCTCGGGCACGGCGCGGCTGAGGATGCCGCCGTCGAGCGCCACGCGACAGTGCCGGGCGCGAGCGCCCTCGATGTAGGCGAGGCCCGCGTCCTCCACCACGGCCCGCTGGGGCGGCGTGAGCGCCTCGAGCAGCAGCTCGCGGTCCATATCGCTGCCCTGGACCGCGCCGGGCGCGAGCGCCACCCAGCCGCGACCGGGGAGCAGGCGCCACGCTTGCTGGTCGATGCGCGCGAAGCCGATGCGGCCGAAGGCGACGTTGCTCGTGACGTAGCCCTCCCAGCGGATGTCCATGCCGGAGCGCTGCCCCGACACCGTCAGCGCTCCGGTCGGCCTCCCGTCCACGGACACGTCCATCTGGAGCGTGACGTCCGCGGTGGCGCCGGCGGTCAGCGAGCCGTCGCAGGGCGGCGGCCCGAGGGCGGGATCGGTGGGACCGAAGCGCGAGGTGGTGGCCGGCTTGCCGATCAGCGAGACCTCGTTGTAGACCGCGGCGACGCTGAATGCCGTGCCGGTCACGAGCGTGGCGGCCACGCCCAGCCCGACCCCGGCGAGCAGGCGGCGACGACGTGGCGACCGGTCGCCCAGGCGCCGGCGGGCCACGCCCAGCCCCGCGAACACGCCAGTCGCCAGCAGGGCGACGGCCCACGGGTAGGCGGCTTCCGCCGACGGCACGAGGGTCTGCGGACCGCCGCCCTCGATCTGGCTCACGAGCCCCGCAATCGAGGGCACCAGCAGCAGGATCGGCACGAGGGCGAGCCAGGCGATCAGCCGGAAGGCGCGCGGATTCCGCGCCACCGGCGGCCACGCCACCGCTGCTGCCGCCACCACGATCGGCCCACCAGCCGCCACACCCACCAGCAGGTCCGCCGGGCCGCCCGGCCGGTAGCCCCACAGGATCAGCCCGAACGCGACCAGCCAGAGGCTGGCAAGCACCGCCCCCAGGATCCGCAGCTCGATGATCCGTACCCGCACACCGCCGAGGATAGCGAGCCTGCGGCATGCCGCCCGACCAGAACGGGTGGCCCTCGTAGTACCCGGCGCATGGGACTCTCGGGTCATCGCCGGGCCGCCGACGGCTGTGCATAGTTGCCTCGCCGCACCGAGAGGCGCGGACGCACCAGCTGAATCCGCGGGCGTGGCGGTTCCCTCCTCCCGTCGCACCCGCAAGCCCTCCGAAGCGAGGCCGCTCCTCCTCCCGGCCTCGCTTCGGCGCGTCGGGGCCATGCGCTCGGCCGGCGACATCCCCGGACTGCCCGGGATGAGCGCGGACCGGCGGGTACACTCTCGGCGGGCCCACCCCGCAGGAGAGAGACGCACAGCCATGCGCACCCCGAAGGCCGTCGCAGGCCTTGCCATCGCCGCCGCGATCGCCGCGGCCTGCACCTCGGCGCCGGCCGCGACGCCGCTCGCGTCGACCAGCCCGCTGCCGAGCGCAGCCCCCACGGCGGCTCCCGCGACCGCGGCGCCGTCGACCGCCGAGCTCGCGTCGGCGACGCCCGCCCCGACGCAGAACGCCTGCGCTCCCGCGAGCCTGGCGCTCAAGACGCCCGGCACGCTCACGATCGGCACCGACAACCCGGCCTATCCGCCGTACTTCGCGCCGTCCAGCCCGGACCCGAGCCCCTGGCAGCTGGGCGACCCCGCCAACCAGCAGGGCTTCGAGTCGGCCGTCGCGTACGCCGTCGCCACGCAGCTGGGCTTCACGGCCGACCAGGTCAAGTGGATCGTCGTCCCGTTCGACAACAGCTACCAGCCGGGCGCCAAGCCATTCGACTTCTACATCGCGCAGGTCTCGTACACCGACGCGCGGGCGAAGGCGGTCGACATGAGCGACGGCTACTACTTCGTCGCCCAGTCGATCGTGGCCATGAACGGCAATCCGCTCGCCAAGGTCACCAGCATCGCCGCCATGAAGGGCTTCAAGTTCGGTGCCCAGGTCGGGACCACGGCGTACGACGCGATCAAGAACTCCATCGCGCCGAGCACCCAGATCAGCGTCTACCAGACCAACGACGCCGCGATCAAGGCGCTCCAGGCCAGGCAGATCGACGGCCTCGTGGTGGACCTGCCGACGGCGTTCTACATCACGGCCGCGCAGCTGGTCGACAAGAACTACAACCCCCTGGCCACGATCGTCGGCCAGTTCCCGGTGCAGTCCGGTCCCAACGCCGAGCACTTCAGCCTGGTGCTGGCCAAGAGTTCGCCGCTGACCGGCTGCGTCAACCAGGCGATCGCGGCGATCACCTCCAGCGGCACGCTCGCCCAGATCACCCAGACGTGGCTGGCCGACAAGGCGAACGCCCCGGTCCTGCAGCCCTGACGCCTGCGGCCCGCTAGCCGATGACCGCCCCCGGCGGTCCCGACACACCCCGTCGGGGAGGCCCCGCGAGCCTCCCCGGCTCGCGTGCGCAGCGGCGTCGCGAGGAGCGCGCGAGCGCCCTCCGCTCCACGCTGGTCGCGTTCGTGAGCACGTTCGCCGTGTTCGCGGTCCTCATCCTCATCGCCGTCAGCTCGCCCGGCTGGCCGGCCGTCCAGGCGAGCTTCTTCGCCCCCGACGTCTTCTGGTCGTCGCTGCCGGGCATCGTCGGCGCGTTCCTCGTCAACGTCCAGCTGTTCCTGATCGCCGAGGTGCTGATCCTCGTCCTGGCGCTGGTGCTCGCGGTCGCCCGCTCGTCCACGGCGCCGGTGCTGTTCCCCGTGCGGCTGATGGCGACGGTCTACGTGGACGTCTTCCGCGCGCTGCCCGGCGTGCTCGTGATCTACATCCTCGGCTTCGGCATCCCGGGCCTGAACCTGCCGGGCGTGCCCACCGACCCGTTCCTGTACGCGGTCGTGGCCCTCACCCTGATCTACTCGGCGTACGTGTCCGAGGTCTACCGGGCGGGCATCGCGTCCATCCACCCGAGCCAGACCGCGGCCGCCCGCTCGCTCGGCCTCTCGCAGCCGCAGGCGCTCCGCTACGTGGTGCTCCCGCAGGCGATCCGGCGGGTGGTGCCGCCGCTGCTGAACGACTTCATCGGGCTCCAGAAGGACACCGTGCTCGTGTCCTACATCGGGGTGGTGGAGATCTTCCGCCAGTCGCAGATCGTCGAGGCGGGCACGTTCAACTTCACGCCCTACCTCGCGACGGCGCTGGTGTTCCTGGTGGTCACGATCCCGCTGGCCCGGTTCACCGACTGGCTCGTCGCGCGCCAGGCGCGGCGGGGCGGCGGCATGATCGGGACGGCGTCGCAGGTGGCCAGTGCGCTCGGCCGGTCCCGCGGGGGGCAGGCGGCGCCGTGACCACGCTCGGCGCTGCCGCCCCGCCCGCACTCCAGATCGAGGGCCTGTGGAAGAGCTTCGGGCCGCTCGAGGTGCTCCAGGGCATCGACCTCGAGGTGGCCGAGCACGAGGTCATCGCGCTCATCGGGGCCTCGGGCAGCGGCAAGTCCACCCTGCTGCGGTGCATCAACCTGCTCGAGCCCATCGACGAGGGCCGGATCCAGATCGAGGGCCAGGAGATCACCGCCAAGGGCGTGAACGTGGACCGGATCCGCCGGCGCGTCGGCATCGTGTTCCAGTCGTTCAACCTGTTCCCGCACATGCGCGTGCTCGACAACGTCACGCTGGGCCCGCGCAAGGTGCTCAAGCGCCCGAGCGCCGATGCCGAGGCCGACGCGATGCGGCTGCTCGAGCGCTTCGGCCTGGCCGAGAAGGCGACCCAGCTGCCGGACCGCCTGTCGGGCGGCCAGCAGCAGCGCGTGGCGATCGTGCGGGCCCTCGCGATGCAGCCGGACCTCCTGCTGCTCGACGAGGTCACCTCCGCGCTGGACCCCGAGCTCGTGGCGGAGGTGCTCAGCGTCATCCGCGAGCTGGCCGCCGGCGGCATGACGATGCTCATCGCCACCCATGAGATGGGCTTCGCCCGGGACATCGCCAACCGCGTGTGCTTCCTTGACGCGGGCCGGATCCTGGAGCAGGGCCCGCCGGCGCAGATCTTCGCCGAGCCCCGCGAGGCGCGCACGCGCCAGTTCCTCACCCGGATCATCGAGGCCGGCCGCCTCTAGCGCCGTCAGCGGACCCGGCACGCCTCGACGAACGCCGCGAACAGGCGCTCGAACGCCCGGGGCGTGGACTCCGTCCGCTCGGGGTGGCACTGTACGGCCACTCGCCACGGACCGTCGGCCGGGCCCTCGAGCGCCTCCACGAGCGGGCCGGCCGGGCTGTCAGAGAACGCCGTGGCCGTGTAGCCGGGCGCGAGGTCGACGGCGCGCACGGCCTGGTGGTGATAGCTGTTGACGTGCAGCGCGCCACCCGACGCCGCGGGGTCCAGGATCCGTGCCGTGGTGGTGCCGGGCACCAGGCGGATCGGGTGCGTCAGGGCGGGTCCATGGCTCCACCCCGGCCCGGCATGACCGTCGACGTGCTGGAGGATCGAGCCGCCCGAGAACGCGTTCATCGCCTGCAGGCCGCGGCAGATCCCGAGCACCGGCACGCCCCGCGCCGAGGCCACCTCGAACGCGGCCGCCTCGAGTTCATCGCGCTCGGGCTCCACGCCGTGCGAGCCGTCGTTCGGCCGGCCATAGCGGCCGGGGTCGACGTCCGCTCCGCCCGTCAGCAGCAGCCCGTCCATCGAGGCGAACGCCGCCCCGCGCCCGGCGGCGGACGAGGTGGCGTCGAGCGGGATGGCGGTCGCGCCATGGCGGACCACGGAGTCCACGTACAGCGCCATCTTGCGCACGGCGAGGCTGGGGTCCGACTGGCCGGCCGCGACCGTCGTCGTGACCACGATCCTGGGGGGACGCGATGACGCCATGGCGCGCAGCATACCGGCGTCGTCCGAGACCGGCCTGCGCAGCGCGCCCCGCGCGCCGCCCGGCTTCGGCAGCACCGGGCTGGCGCCGTGCCTCAGCCTCCGCCGCCGTCGCTCGGGACCGCCGAGGGCGCCGCCGACGGCGGCTCGGTCGGCGGTCCCAGGTACTCGGTGGGGGCCGGGGTCACCAGCAGGCCGGAGTCGATGGCCTCCGGCGGCGGCGAGTAGAGCCCGCCGGGCAGCACCTTGAGCACCCAGCCGATCTGCAGCTTGTTGGGCGCGTAGCGCGGGGATTCGGGATCGAGGCTCGGGTGCGTGTCGCGGTTCCAGTACGCGATGGATCGCGGTGTCGTGCGGAAGGCGCGGGCGATCGTGGTCAGGTTGTCGCCCGCCTTGACCGTGTACGCCGCGAACGTCGGCGCCGGGGTCGGGGTGGGCGGGCCGGGCGTGGTCGCGGGCACGGGGACGGGCGAGGGGGCGGGGGAGGGGGAGGGGGCCGGGCCGAGCGTGCCGGTCGGCCGCGCGGCCATCTGGAGGCACCCGCCGAGTGGGGCCGCCAGGACGGTGAGCGCGAGCGCGGCCACGAGGCGATGGCGGATGGAGCGTCGAGCGGGCATGCAGCGGTCTCCGACTGGCTGGCCCGAGTCTGACGCGGACGGGCGTGAGACGGTGACGTGGAGCTCGGCCGCGGCCCGGCCGGGGTGGCAGGGCCCTATTCGATCATCGTGGGCTGGTCAACGGGCGTCGGCTCGGACAGCGTGTAGCCCTCGGCCAGTGCAAGGCCCTCTCGCGCCGTGCACACGCGGTCGCCGCCCCGCAGCTTGGCCTCCCGGCAGGCTCGGTCGGCCGCCAGGAGCACGTCGTCGGCATCGGTCCCGTCCACCGGGGATGCCGAGGTCCCGATCGAGGCAGAGACCTTGAGCCCGAGCCCGGTCCACCGGGTGGCTGCCCCGCCCACGGCCCGGATGGCCGTCTGGATGCGTCCAGCCGCCTGCGAGATGCCCGCGGGGTCGCTGTGGGGGAGCAGCACCGTGAACTCGTCGCCGCCGTAGCGGAACACCGAGTCCGTCTCGCGGGCGGCGCTGCCGATCGCCGACGCGATCTCGCGCAGCGCCCGGTCGCCGTCCTGGTGGAGTTCCGGGGTCTCGTTGAAGGCGCTGAACTCGTCGAGGTCGATCATCACGAGGCCGAACGGCTCGGCGGCCTTGACGCTGCGCTCCAGCTGCTGCGTGAACGCAAGGTGGTTCAGCAGCCCTGTGAGGCCGTCGGTCGCGGCGCGCACCTCCGCCGCCTGGAACACCTCCGCGTTGCGCAGGGCGATGGACACCTGGGCGGCGAACAGCTTGACGAGATCGAACTCCTCCGGGGTGAACGGGCGGTTGCGGCCGAGCCGCTCGAGCGTGAGCACGCCTGCCGCCGACTGGGGCCCGAGCAGCGGCACGACGATGAGGCTGCCCTCGACCATCCCCTTCCGGAACTTGTTGACCCGCGGGTCGGCCAGCTCGTCCTCGATCAGCACCGGCTCGTTGCGCTCCACCACCCAGGTTGCGATGCCCCGCTCGCCCGGGGCCCACGGTTGCATGTACCGGTTCTCGTGGACGCCGCGGGCGGTGAGCGGCTGGAGCAGGCCGCTCTGCCGGTCCACGACCTCGATCGCCATGTTGTCGCAGGCGATCAGCGCGCCCAGCCGGCCGATGATCTGGTCCAGCACGGCGCCCGCGTCGAGCGTGGTCAGGATGGCCTCGGTGGTGCCGAGGAGCTCGCGCTGGGCGCGGAGCTGGCGCTCGAGCGCCTCGGCCTGCTCGCGCAGGCGCTCGGTGGCGTCGGCGTTGGCCATCGCCTGGGCGGCGAAGGACGCGTAGATGACGAGCAGCCGAAGGTCGTCCTCGGTGAAGTGGCGGAGCGCACCGTGCGCGAGCACCACCACGCCCAGGCACGTCCCCTCGTGGACCATCGGGGCGAGCAGCATCGATTCGTCGGCGTCGGCCCTGGTGCCCGGAACGGTGATCGCGCGCGGGTCGCTGGCGCTGTCGTCCACCAGCTGCGGCACACGGAAGCGAGCAACCCATCCGGTGATGCCCTCGCCGACTTGGACGGTGAGGTCGTCCACCTTCTCGTCGGTGTAGTCGGCGGAGAGCCCCAGCCACGCCACCGGGACGAGGGTGGTGCCCCGGACGCGGTAGACGCGGACGTTGTCGTACTCGATCAGCTGGCGGAGCTCGGTGGCGATGGCGTGGCCGATCTCCTGCTGGGTGGTCAGACCGCTGAGGCGCGCCCCGAGGCGCTGGATCGCCTGGAGCTGGGCTGCCCAGGCGGCCATGCGCCCGAACGTCCGCGCCGACCGGATCGCGATGGCGGCGTCGCCAGCTAGGGCCTCCACCGCGTCGAGGTCCAATTCGCGCCAGTAGAGTCCGCGGTCGTGGCCCAGGTAGATCGAGCCTTGCAGATCGTGGCCGTCGAGGAGCGGTGCCATGAGGAGCGTGTCGACGCCCTCCTGGATGGCCGCCGCCCGCATCGGGCTGAAGGACCGGGCTGCATCGCCGCCGAGCAGGTGGACCGGCCTCCGCGGCGGGACGTCGCGCTGGCCGATGCGATCCCGCTCGATCTCGCGGGCGAAGTCCAGGAACGCCGGCGAGAAGCCGATGTTGCCGGGAACCGACACGCGCCCCTCGCCGTCGCGGAGCGCCACGGCCACGCGATCGGCGCCGAACAGCACGCGGGCGTGGTCGCACAGGTCGCGGACGACATCGCCCACGTCGAGGCGCGAGGCGAGATCCGTGGCCACGCGACGCAACGCCTCGGAGCGGCGGAGACGGCCGGCGGCCTGCTCGGCGGCTGCCGCGCCGCGGATGATCACCCCGAGGGTGCGGGCGATCGCGGTGGCGAGGCGTCGGCCGTCATCGGGGCCCAGCTGGACCGCGCCCGCCAGCACCAGCACGCCCCACGGGGCCTCGCCGCCGGGGATCCGGACCACGAGCTCATCGGTGCCCAGGCCCAGCACCGGGACTGGGCCGAGTGCGCCGGGCCGAGCGTGGAGGGGCTCGGGCGAATCCAGCGCGAGCATCATGACGTTCTGATCTGACGGCACGGCGCGGACCGCGAGACCGGGCCCGGGTTCGGCCGCCGTGGCCCGCGGGACGAGGCCGCCCGGGCGGCGCTCCCAGATGCCCACCAGGGCGGCCCCGGTGGTGGCGCGCACGCGGCGGCACGCCTCGTCGAGGGCGGGGTCAAGGCCGCTGGGGAAGGACGCCACCTCGGCGAGGTCGGCCAAGAGGTCCACGCCGGCCGCGGTTTCGGACAGCGTGGAGGGCGACGGCACGACATGGCGGGGGCCGTGCGGTGCGAGCGGCGCCGCTTCGCCCGGCGCGGTCGCGGCGTCGGACGCCGCCGACGCCAGGAAGCGCTGGAGGTCGGTGAGGCGGTAGCGCCGATCGCCGCGCTCGTTGATGCGGTAGCAGCGCAGGCGTCCCGCGTCGCTCCACGCCCGGATCGTGTTCGGGTGCACGCCCAGCACGCGCGCCGCCTTGGTGACGGTCAGGGTCGCGTCGCCCGGTCGTGCGGGCTTCGTGGCCGCGGTCGGAGGCGTGTGGGATTTGGGAAGCATGATCCGGGCAGAGGGTCCACGACTTCACAGCAATTGCCAATAGGACGTTCCTCCCATCCATCCAGGGTGTCCCCGAGGCGGGCCGGGAGCGAAGGACGGGCCTGGCCGCCCGCAGTGCAATCGCCCTCCCGGCTGGACGGCGCGTCAGCCTCGCCGGTCGAGGTCGGCCCGGCCGCCCGTGGCGCGCACCCACCCGAGTGTCGCGACGACCGCGATCACGGCGATCAGGGCGACCGCAACCACGGCGAACGCCGGGTCGCCTGCGAAGCCGGCGGTCTGGCCGGCGCGCGGATCGCCGATCGTGACCTGCGAGGGGGCGGGCGAGGCTGCGGCGGCGAGGCCCGTCGCGGCGAGCCACACCACGGTGCCGGCGACCGCCGCCGCCGCGCGCCGCAATCCACGGCCCGGGACACGGGTCACGCCACGGCCCCGGCGATGGCCCACCCGAGGCCGACGGCGGCCGCCACGAGCCCGCCGGCCATCATCAGGGCGCCGGCGCGGGTGGAGGTGCGGTGGTCCGCCGCCAGCAGGCGCATCGCCTCGCCGGGCTCGAGCGTGGTCAGGATCAGCGGTCGGCCGAGGCCCGCGCGGAGGATGGGCTGGCCATCTGGCCCGAGCGTGGGCACCCCCAGCGCGAGCGCATGGTCGACGGTGCTCACCAGCTCGACGCGGAGGCGAGCCGGCGTGTTCGGCGGGGTGCCCTCGGGCAGGTGGTCGGGGATCTCGCCGGCCGTCCCCTCCGACTGCCGCAGGACCACGATCAGCCCCTCGTCGAGCGCCTCGCCGTCGACGGCGATGGACGCCAGCCCGCCGGCGAGCCCGAACGGCACCACCTCGCGGTGGTCGCTCACGGTGCGCCACCTCGAGCCGCGGTGGAGCTCGAGGCGCGACCGGCGCAGCACGAGCGGGCGATCGTGCTCGTCGAGGAACTCCTGGTCGCTGTCGAGGCGGCCGCCCACTCCGACATAGTGCGGAGAGCCTCCGGCGAGGCGCACCGCCTCGTCCACGGGCACCACGCGGGTGGCCGCCAGGATGCGGCCGACTCGAGCCCGGGGACCCAGGCGCTGCACGAGCAGCCAGCCCGCGACAAGCGCCACAAGGCCGGCAGCGAGCAGGAGGCTGGGGGTCACGGCCCGATGATAGCGGGGTGGAGCGCCTGACCCGATCCGGGCAGCGGTGGAGGGGAATCAGCAGCCCAGAGGAACCTACTCGACGCGTGGGCGTTGATGTCATCGCCGCCGTTAGCATCGCTCGGCCCCTCCGGGCTGGAATCCACCCTACGGCTCGAATGGCATCGGGTCAATCCGCTTTTCCACCCAGTCGCGGAAAGGACCCCCTGGGACGGCCACTTGTCCACAGGCCGTCCACAGCCGCTCGTCACCGCCAGCGGCCGGCCTCACCCGGCGCCGCGCCCGGTGAGCGGGTCCACCGCCCGGGCCTGGCCCCCGAAGCTCGTGAGCACCAGCTGCCCGCCCACCAGCCCGGCACCTGCCACGACGTCGCTGTGCGCGACCCGCCAGGCCACCTCGCCCGACGGCTGGAGGGCGAACGTCTCGATCTCCGCCTGGAGGATGGCGTGCGGCAGGCGCGGCGAGCCCAGCAGGGCCACGATCGGCGACGCCGAGCGGTGGCTCCAGCGCAGCTCGCCGGTCCGGGCCCCGAGCGCGTAGCAGTGGAAGCCGTAGGCGACC
>JAKAMV010000763.1 GCA_021812735.1 Chloroflexota bacterium
GCTCCTCGACTACCAGGTCGCGTTCCAGCACAAGCAGCTCCGGGAGGCGGCCGACCAGGAGCGCGCGATCCTGACGAGGATCTACATCGAGCGGGGCTTCCCGGTCGACGAGACCGAGCGGATCGTCGAGGTGATCTTCGAGGAGCCGGAGAACGCCGTCCGAACGATGATCTTCGAGGAGGTGGGCCTCGACGAGCGGTCCATCGGCTCGCCTCTGATGGCGGCCGGCGGATCGTTCCTCGCCTTCACGCTGGGGGCGTCCATCCCGCTGCTGCCGTACCTCATCTGGTCGGGGACCGTGGCATTCGCGTCGTCGCTGGGCGTCAGCCTCGTCGCCCTCGGGCTGCTCGGGCTGGGGATCGGGATCATGACCCGCCGGTCGCTCCCGTACACCGCGATCCGCCAGACGCTCCTGGGCGGGGCGGCCGCTGCGGTGACCTACGGGGTTGGCTCGTTCATCGGGGTCCAGGCCGGGTAGCAAGGCTGCGGGCCACCGGGGGCGCTGGCTCGTGCCGGTCGGCGAACCGCGGGACTCCTCAGCCGAGGCGTCGCAGCGCCGACTGCGCGGCGTGCCAGCCGCACATCCCGTGGACGCCACCGCCCGGCGGCGTGGACGACGAGGCGATGAAGGTCCGCGGGTCTGGCGTGGCGTAGGGGTCGAGGACGGTCGCGGCGCCGCCGGGGCGCGTGAAGAGCTGGCCCAGCGACATCCGGCCGCCGGTCATGTCGCCGCCCACGTTGTTCGGATTGCGCGTCTCGAGATCGGCAGGCGTGGTCCTGGCGACGGCGAGGATCCGCTCGCGGAACCCGGGGGCGAAGCGCTCGACCTGGCCCAGGATCGCCTCGGTCATGTCGACCGTCGTGCCGCTCGGGACGTGGCAGTAGGCCCAGACGACGTGCTGACCGCCGGGCGACCGCGTGGCGTCGAACAGGCTCTGCTGGGCGAGCAGCACGAACGGTCGGGGATTGTGGCGGCCCACGGTCGCGTCAGCCTCCGACGCCGCGATCTCCTCGAACGTCCCGCCGAGGTGGACGGTCCCGGCGAGGTCCACGCCCCGCGCCGCCCAGGGGATCGCGCCCTCGATCGCGATGTCGAGCTTGAACACGGCGGGTCCATAGCGGAAGCGGCGGAGCGCGCGCCGATAGTGCCGGGGCAGGCGGTCGCCCGCCATGGATGCGACCAGCCGTGGCGACGTGTCGAAGAGCGCGAGCCGCGCCGGCCCGAGGTCGCCCGCAGACCGCACCGGGCGGCCGGTCTCGATCACCACGCCCAGCGACCGCAGCTCGCTGCCCAGGGCCCGGGAGATCGCCCCCGCGCCGCCCTCGGGGAACGGCCAGCCGTCGTGGTGCGCGCTGCCCAGCATGACCAGCGCTGCGCCGCCGCTGGCGGCCTCGTTGAGCGGGAGGACCGAGTGGGCGGCGGCCCCGGCCAGCAGCGCGCGCGCCTCCTCGCCCCGGAAGCGGCGCGCGAGGAGTTCGGCGGGCTGGAGTGCGTGGAGCCCGAACCACGCGAGCCGTGCCGTGCGCGGGGGCGGCCAGACCGGGACGTGGAACGGCGCGAGGATGTCTGGGATCAGCGCCCCGAATCGAGCCTGGAGGGGCGAGAACAGCCGCCGATAGCCGTCGCGGTCGCGACCCAGCTGGCGTGCTGTGGCCTCGACGTCGCGGGACACGAGGATGGCCCGGCCGCCGTCGAGCGGATGCGCGAGGGCGTAGGGCGGCTCGATCCACCGGAGGCCGTGCCGATCGAGGCCTGCCGAGGCGAAGAACGGCGACGTGCGGCCGAACGGGTAGATCGCGCTGCACGTGTCGACGACGCAGCCCGGCAGCACCTCGGTCGACGACCGCGCCCCGCCGCCGATCTCGTCGGCCCCCTCGAGGACGCGGACGCTCCTGCCGGCGCGAGCAAGTGTGATCGCCGCGGCGAGCCCGTTGGGGCCCGCGCCGACGACGACTGCGTCAAGCAGGCCCGCTCCGTCGGCGGGCGAGCTCATCGTGGCGGGTCCTCGCGCTCGGGCGGCGCCGCGCGGAGGGTCATCGGCGGGACGAACTCGTCGAGCGGCTCGCGGGACCACCACGCGCCCGTCTCGCGCCACTCTGCCCAGGTCGTGAAGCGGTAGCGGTACAGCACGGCCCGAACATAGCGCGCCGGCCGGTGCGGGAACGGGTTGTGGCGCAGGAGCCGGAGCGTCGGCGGGTCGCCCACGAGGAGCGGGATGAACCGCGCGAGCGTGGCGTCCGGCGCGTCGAGGTCCAGCACGGGCTCCATGGTGCGTTGCGGCCCGGTCGCGCTGCGAACGGCGCGGTTGCGGCGCCTTGCGTTCTGGTGTCGGTTGCCCGCGGAGCGCCCCCCGTCTCACGCGCGCTCCTGGTTGCCGGCCGGTGCCCGCCGCCCGCCGACTCGTCGCAGGCGGCGGGCTGGAGTCAGGCGGCGGTCGCGGCCTCGGCGTCCTCCCGGGTCGCGCGTCGCAGGTAGGGCACGAGCGCACTGCCGACCGCGACGACCACGATGTTGACGAGGAACGCGACGAACCCGATGTACAGCTTCGTGCCGCCGGCGTCGCCGATCGGGAAAGTCGCCAGCGAGCTGCTGAAGCCCCCGACGACCAGCCACCACGTGCCGGTGGCCATCCCGGCGAGCCAGCCGGCCCCGACCGCCCAGGCGTCGAGCCGACGCACGAAGAGGGCCAGGAACACCGCCGGCAGGGTCTGGAGGATCCACACCCCGCCCGCGAGCTGGAGGGTGATCGCGTAGGAGGTCAGGTTGGGGATGAGGATGAACCCCACGGCGCCGACCTTCACCAGGAGCGACACGATCTTGGACACCTGGGTCTCCTCGCGCGGCGTCGCCGCGGGCCGGACGTACTCGACCCACACGTTGCGGCAGAAGAGGTTCGCGGCCGCGATCGACATCACCGACGCCGGCACCAGCGCCCCGATGGCGATCGACGCGAGCGCGAAGCCGGCGAACCACGTCGGGAATGCGAACTGGATCAGCTGTGGGACCGCGCTGTTGGCGCCGTACGGCGGGACCGGCTGGATGCCCGCCGCGATGGCCATGTAGCCGAGCAGCGCGATCAGTCCGAGCAGGAAGGAGTAGGCCGGCAGGAACGCGGCATTGCGCCGGATGACCTGCTGGCTCTTCGACGCGAACGTCCCGGTGATCGCGTGGGGGTACAGGAACAGGGCCAGCGCCGAGCCAAGGGCGAGGGTCGAGTAGCCGGCGAACAGCGATGGCGGCAGCGTCAGCTTGGCCGCGGGGACCTTGGCGAAGATGGCCGGGAAGCCGCCGAGCTTGGCCGGGATCACGACGAGCGCCGCGATCACGGTGATCCAGATCATCGTGTCCTTGACGAGCGCGATGAGCGCTGGCGCACGCAGCCCGCTCACGTACGTGAACACTGCGAGCACGAGGAACGAGATGACGAGCGCGGCCTCGATGTTGATGCCCAGGGCCTGGATGACGACCGCGATGCCGAGGATCTGGAGGGCGATGTAGGGCATCGTCGCGACGATCCCGGTGATCGCCACGAGCAGCGCGAGGCCACGGCTGTCGAAGCGGTCCTTCACGAAGTCGGCGGCCGTCACGTAGCCCCGGTCCCGGGCCAGCTGCCACAGCTTGGGCATCACGAGGAACACCAGGGGGTACACGATGATCGTGTACGGCAGGGCGAACAGGCCGATGGCCCCCGAGCCGAAGATGAGCGCGGGAACCGCGACGAACGTGTACGCGGTGTACAGGTCGCCGCCCAGCAGGAACCACGTCACGACCGTGCCGAAGCGCCGGCCGGCGAGGCCCCACTCCTCGAGCAGGTTGAGGTCAGCGGCGTGCCACCGCGAGGCGACGAAGCCGATCCCCGTCACGAGCAGCCCGAGCACGACGAAGACCGCGATCTCGTCGGGGTGCATCAGCGCCTCCCGTCCGCGGACTCGTCCGCTGCCCGATCGGCGGGCTGCCACACCAGGTACACGGCGATCGTGAGCGCCGCGCTGATGATCGCCCACGCGAACTGGTACCAGATGAAGAACGGGATCCCGTCGAGGGCAGGCTGGGCGCCGGCGTAGAAGGGCGGCCACAGCACGGCGACGAACGGGACCGCCAGGAGCACGAGCACCCACCGGCGCGTGCGCATCGCGTAGACCTCCGCTGCGTGAAGGCAACGAGCGTCGTCAAGCCGGTCCCTCGGGCGTCAGTCCGCACGGGTGCCGCGGTCTTGCAGAACCGTGTCAGATCCCGAGCACGGGTCGCGGCGCAATCTCCCTGGCCGCACGACTGGACCGTCAGCCAGTCCGGGGGCGGAAGAGCGATGCAGGGCGAACGCAAGGCTCCGTCGTCCGCCACGCCGAGGAGCCCGCCGGGGCGACGAGCGGACCGACGCGGAGGGCGGGGGAGTCCTCGGGGCGCGGCCTGCCCGTGGCGCCCTGCCGGCTCCGTCAGCCCACGTACTGGGCGAGGTGGTGGCCGGTCAGCGTGCTCCGAGCCGCGACGATGTCCGCGGGCAGCCCCGTGAAGACGACGCGCCCTCCATCGTGCCCGGCGCCGGGGCCGAGGTCGATGATCCAGTCGGCGTGCGCCATCACCGCGAGGTTGTGCTCGATCACGATCACCGACTTGCCCGAGTCCACCAGCCGGTCGAGCAGCCCGAGCAGGTGCTCGACGTCGGCGAGGTGCAGCCCGCTCGTCGGCTCGTCGAGGACGTAGATCCCGCCCTCGGTGCCCATCTGGATGGCCAGCTTGAGCCGCTGCCGCTCGCCGCCCGAGAGCGTGGTGAGCGGCTGGCCCAGGCGCAGGTACCCGAGCCCGACGTCGGCCATCCGCACCAGGATCTC
>JAKAMV010000764.1 GCA_021812735.1 Chloroflexota bacterium
CATGGCTGCACAGTGCGTCGGCGCACTCCTAGGCGCGGCAACGCTGGTGGCGTGTTGGGGTCGGATGGCGATCTCGGTGCACGATGGGGTCACGCAGCCGGGCCCCGGCGTGGGCGAGCCGCGCGCAGCTGCGATCGAGGCGCTCATGACCGCAGCGCTGGTGCTCACGATCCTCGTCTTCGTGGCCAGCAGGCGGACGATGCGCTGGACGCCCCTGGCGGTCTGGGCCGTGGTGACGCTGCTCGTCTGGCAGGGGGCGCCGTTCACCGGCACGAGCCTCAACCCGGCACGCAGCCTGGGGCCCGCGATCGTGGCCGCCAACCCGCACGCGCTCTGGGTCTACATCGTGGGGCCGCTGGCGGGCGCCGTGCTGGCGGTTACCGTGCGGCGCCTCCTGTGGCCCGACCTGGTCCCGCTGACCGCCAAGCTGTTCCACCTCGCCGGTGACCGCCCAACGAGCCTGGGGCACTTTCCGAGGGAGATCCGCGGCGACGCCGAGTGACCAGGGGCGGCCCGCGGGGCGGGCTCGTGACGGATGGTGTGAGTTGATTGACGCTGGCCACGACGATATCCTTCGGCGACCGTCTGCCACACGGCCGCTTGGGCTCAAGGACCTCCACAACGGCTCACTCACGCGCCGCCTCACGCAGGCTGCCTGTCCTACCTGCCGCGTTTGGTCTGTTCGTCGTGGTCGTACTGGCCATGGGCTATTTCTCCTACGAGGGCGCCCAGCAGGACGTGCGTCGATCGGCCGAAGGCCAGCTTTCCATGCTCGCGGGCCGCAGGGTCGACCAGCTGGCGCAATACCGCACTGAGCGGATCGCGGATGGCAAGCAACTCGCCGGAAACGCGGTATTCGCCGACCTCGTGCGGCAAGTACTGGCCGCCAGCCCCGCGCCTCCCAACGCGATGGCGCAGCTGCAGGGCTGGCTGGATAAGTTTGCGGCGCAGCCGGACTACGACCAGGTCCGCCTGCTCGATCCCGAGGGCGGAACCGTCGTGGCGGTCCTCGCTGGCGCACCATCGCCGCCCGCTGTGGTCGCGCAGCAGGTGCCCGCCGTGCTGCAGTCGCGCCGGATCACCTTTGTCGACTTCTACCGCAGTACCGATGACGGGCGCGTGCACCTGGCACTCCTGGTCCCCATCTTCGACGATCGAGAAGGCGGCCGGCCCCTCGGCGTAGTGGAGCTCTCGATCAACCCGGCCGCGTATCTCTACCCGGTGGTCGGGTCCTGGCCCGTTCCGAGCAGCACCGGCGAGACGGTGCTCGTGCGCCGCGACGGGGACGCCGCGCTCTACCTGAACCCGCTGCGGTCCGATCCGGCTGCGGCGCTCGCGCGGCGTGTCCCGCTCGCCGACATGCAGGTCCCGGCCGTGCAGGCGGTGCTCGGGCGAACCGGGATCGTGCAGGGGATCGACGGCGGCAACGCGCCGGTCATCGCCGCGGTGCGCCCCGTGCCCGGCTCCCCCTGGTTCCTGGTCACCGAGGAGGCCACCGCAGAGATCAACGCGCCGCTGCAGGCGCGGCTGCTGGCGACGCTCCTGCTGGTCGTGCTGACCCTGGGGACCGCAGCCCTGGGCGCGGTGGGGCTCCGGAGGCGGGGTGAGCGGCGCCGACTGCGCGAACGGGACGAGGCGGAACGGGTCCGGGCTTGGCTGCACGAAGTGATCGCCCGCAGCCTCGACGAGATCTACGTCTTCGATCCCGCGACGCTGCGCTTCCGGTTCGTCAACGCGGGCGCCTGCCGCAATCTCGGCTACACGCCGGAGGAGCTTGCCGAACGGACACCGCTGGATCTCAAGCCGCGCTTCACTGAGGCCTCGTTCCGTGCGCTCTTGGACCGGCTGCGCGACGGCGCGACTCAGACGCTGGTCTTCGAGACCGTGCACCGACGCCGCGATGGTTCCGAGTACCCCGTGGAGGTTCACCTGCAACTCGTGGAGAGTGGGCACGGGGAGGTCTGTCTGGCGGTGGTCGATGACATCACCGAGCGCAGGCGGGCTCATGACGCGCTCGTGCGGCAGAAAGATCTCTACGACATGCTCTCGCAGGCGAACCAGGCGATGGTGCGAGCGAGCGATCAGGACGCGCTCTTCCGGGATGCCTGCCGTGTCGCCGTCGAGCGCGGCCACTTCGCGTTCGCCTGGGTGGGGCTGGTCAGCGCCGACGGCTGGCGGGTCGAGCCGGTGGCCCGCTACGGCAAAGACGGCGGCTACGTGGATCGCGTGCGCGTGGTGACCGATGCGTCCGCCCCCACCGGGCGTGGGCCGACCGCTCAGGCGTTGCGTCTCGGCCGGCCGATAATCGTCAACGACTTCCTGCAGGATCCGTCGACGGAGGCGTTCCGCGCGCTCGCGGAACGCCTCGGCGTGCGCAGTTCCGGCGCGTTTCCGATCCGCCGCGGCGGCGCGGTGGTCGGCGCGATCAACCTCTACGCCGACGAGCCAGGTTTCTTCACCGACGATGTGGTCGGCACGCTCGAGGAGATGGCGCTCGACGTCTCCTACGCCCTCGATGACTTCGCGCGGCGTGAGGCGCTGATCGCGAGCGAGTCGCGCTATCGCCAGCTCTTCGAGGCCAACCCGCACCCCATGTGGGTGGAGGACGACGAGACGCTGCAGATCCTCGCAGTCAACGATGCGGCCCTCGCCCACTACGGCGCGAGCCGGGAGGCCTTCCTCGCGCGGACCGGCATCGACATCCTGGCACCCGAGGAGGTCGCGCGCTGGCGCGCGTGGCTGCTCGAAGCGCGGCGCTCGGGCAGGGTGGAGGCCGGGATCTGGCACCATCGGACCAGTGACGGCACGTCGATCGATGCCGAGGTGGCCGTCCATGCGCTCGACGTCGACGGACGCCGCGCGTGGCTGGTGCTGGCGCACGACGTCACGGCCCGCCTGGCTGCCGAGCGTGGGCAGCGTCTGGCGGCAGCGGCCCTGGCGAGCACACGCGACTCGGTGATGATCACGGACCTCAAGCCACGGATTGTTACGGTGAATGCGGCGTTCACCACGATCACCGGCTACACCGAGGTCGAGGTGGTCGGGCGTAACCCCAGGCTCCTCCAGTCGGGACGCCACGACCGCGCCTTCTACGAGGCGATGTGGGCTGCGTTGCGCAAGACCGGATACTGGCGGGGCGAGCTCTGGAACCGCCGCAAGAACGGCGAACTCTATCCGGCCTGGGTCACCATCAGCGCGGTCCGCGACGCTGACGGCCACCCGACCCATTATGTCGAGGTCGCGACCGATCTCGGCGAGCTCCGCGAGAGCCAGGCGCGCATCGAGTATCTCGCGCACCACGATGTGTTGACGGATCTCCCGAACCGGCTGCTGCTGGAGTCGAACCTGGAGCTGGCGCTGCGACGGGCTGAGGGAGCAGGTGCTGGTGTCGCCGTGCTGCTGGTCTCGGTCGACCGGTTCAACACGATCAACGACAGCTTGGGGTTCGCGGCCGGCGACGAAGTGCTGCGCGCGGTCGGACGGCGCCTGCGCGAGCGGCTGCCGGTCGGGAACCTCGTGGCGCGCGTTGGAGGTGCGGACTTTGGGGTCCTCCTCAACGCCCTCGACGACCTGGGCCACGCGGCCACCGTGGCGGCCGATCTGCTCGCCGCCTTGGAGGAGCCGCTCGTGTTGAGCGGTGGAGCTCGGGTCTACCCCCGGGCGAGTATCGGCATCGCCGTACAGTCGCACGACGGCCTGACGGCCCTTGACCTGCTGAGTGCGGCAGACACAGCGATGCACGACGCGCGAGCGGGTGGTGGCAACCGGTTCTCCTTCTTCACCGCCGATCTCAATAGCCGTGCGTTGGCCCGGCTCGAGCTCGAAACGGCACTGCGGCAGGCGCTAGAGCGGCGCGAGTTCGTACTGCACTATCAGCCCAAAGTGGACCTGCGCAGCGGCCGCATCGTCGGGGCGGAGGGGCTCCTGCGCTGGGAGTGTCCCGGGCGGGGCCTGGTGCCCCCGTCGGACTTCATCCCGGTGGCCGAGCAGAATGGGTTGATTGTCCCGATCGGGGCGTGGGTGATCGGCGAGGCCTGTCGCCAGCTGCGGGCCTGGCTCGACGCCGGACTGGCGGAAGCGCGTGTGGCTGTGAACGTCTCAGCGCGCCAGTTCCGCGACCCCGGCCTGGAGCAGACCGTGACGGCGGCCCTGGAACGCTATCGCCTGGAACCGGAGCGGTTGACGCTCGAGCTGACCGAGAGCCTCTTGATGGAGGATGTGGACGAGGCGCTGGAGCGCGTGGCGCACCTGGGCCGCATCGGCGTCGGGCTCTCCCTCGACGACTTCGGGACCGGATACTCGAGCCTCGCGTACCTGAGCCGCCTGCCTCTGCGCGAACTGAAGATCGACCGTTCGTTCGTCAGCGGCATGACCACGGACTCGAGTGCGGTGACCATCGCGGCGGCGGTGATCGCCCTGGCCCACCTGATGCACCTGACGGTGGTGGCCGAGGGCGTCGAGGCTGGGACGCAGGCGGAGCTGCTGCGGCGGTTCGAGTGCGACGAGGCGCAGGGGTTTTACTTCAGCCGACCTGTCACGGCCGACGCGTTCGCCGACTTGCTGCGGAAGGGCCTCCTCCCGCCGTCGCCGGAGCGACCGGCGCGCTGAGTTGTGACGCCGGGGCTGCGCACCGGTTCGGCGCCCCTCGGCAGGTTCGTGCCGAGGGGCGCCGGCCGGCACTTGCGGCGTCGCGGCCGGAGGCGGACCATGCAGCCAGCAGGCGGATCATGCACGTCGAAGGAGGGTCTGCGTACCATGTCGTTCGCAGAAGCCGTCACGTACCGTGATGCCCAGCCCGTCACGCTGGTCTGGATCGATGCG
>JAKAMV010000765.1 GCA_021812735.1 Chloroflexota bacterium
TGTCGGCGGTGAGCGCGTGGTCGTTGTCGTGGGCGACGCCCGGCGTGGTCGCCGCCCAGGCGTTGACGACGCGGAGCAGAGCGTGGGCCCACAGGAGCAGGGTCTCGCCGGGCTTCTGGCTGCCGATGCCGTGAATGACGACGACGCCGATGCGGCTCGGGTCCGGCAGCTGCTCGGCGGCCTGCTCCGCCTGGGCTGCCGTGGTTGCGGCGCGCTCCGCAGGGCGGGCATCGGCGAGCCGGTCGAGGTCGGCGCCGATGTTGGCGGGGCGGTCGGGCCGTCGCCCGGTGCCGCGGATGGCCATGGCCGCTCCCAGATGCGCACCCCGCGGGCAGGACGGCCCGCGCGTCGTGAGCGGCACAGTAGCGGGCGGGCCGAGCCCGGGCAACTGGCTCCGTGCTGCATCG
Organism: Chloroflexota bacterium; assembly: GCA_021812735.1. The sequence continues at coordinate 408 of JAKAMV010000765.1, forward strand.
GCCGGTCCTGCTCCGGCCCGAACCAACGCGCCAGCGCGGCTCGTGCCAGCCCGGATGCCGTCGAGCCGGCTATCGATCCGCCCTACCGCCGCCTGGCTGCGCAACAGGAGCGAAGCCCCCCGCAGAAGCGCCACGAGCCTGCGGCACGAGCGGATCGATGCTCGCCGGCAGCGCCGACGGCAGAGTGCCCCGATCCCCGGCACGCTCGCGTTCCGGTCGTGGCCTGGCAGGTCCCGATCCCGCTTCGGCCCGGCCGGGGCCATCCGGCGCAGAAAACGGTGCCGCTCACGGGATGACGGCTCGTCATGACGCCTAGCGGTCTGCGCCGCAGGCTCGCCGGGCCATGACCATCAGCTACCGGCGCGCACCAGTCTCTGCCACGAACCCGCTCTGCGCCGGCAAGGTGCATGTCGAACGTGGCATTCCCTTCGTCCTCGACGTCCGCGCGAGGGCTGGCCCGTCCCGGGTGGGGTTGATCGAGGACGGCGCAATGTTCTGTGCGTCATGCGTCCACGAGCTCAACCGCGGAGGCGAGCCGCGCTGAGCGTCGCGGTTGCTCCGGGCCGATTGGATGCGGGTCCGTCGCGCCGGCCTCGGCCGACACCCGATCCGCTCGCACCGCCGCCTGGCGGTTATCAAACCGGCGTTGCCCGGCTGGTGCAGGGGCAGCGAGCTTGGTCTCGCTCGTATCGCCGCTTGGCGGCGACAGGAGCGAACTTCCGCGCATGAGCGCCGTGGGGCGGCGGTCCGAGCGAATCGACCCTCGCGGGCCGACGCCTGGCTCCGATCGGACCGAGCATGGCTCAGCACCGGCATTCCTGACCGTAGATGACAGGAATCACCGCCCAATATCGCCTTGGCAGTTAGGAAGCCGTGCAGCAAGGGGACTTCCGTGGTCCGTCGGTTCGACCTCACCATCGACTGCGCCGATCCCGCGGCGCTCGCCCGCTTCTGGGCTGACGCCCTGGCCTACCCGTCGGCGGGCATCGAGGAGGATCCCGACAACGCCGGCGCCATGCTCGCGCCGCCGGCCGACGGCTTGCCCCTCGTCTACTTCCAGCGCGTCCCCGAGGGCAAGGTCGCCAAGAACCGCGTCCACCTGGACCTCAAGGTTGGCGGCGAGGGCGCGCTCGAGGACCGCAAGGCACGGATCGATGCCGAGGCCGCCCGCCTGGTCGCGCTGGGCGCCAGTGACCGCCGCGGCCCCATCGCCGAGGGCGGCTCCTACTGGGTCCGCATGCACGACCCCGAGGACAACGAGTTCTGCCTGGTGAGCGGCTGACGCCCCGTGAGCGGCTGGCGTCTACTCGGCCGCAGGGCGCAGTTCGAACACCACCCGGCCCTTGGCGGCTGCTCCGGATCGCGCACGCCCACGCCGTCGACGATCCGAACGAACGAGACGCCTCGGCGCATGCCGCACGCGACCGGCAGCAGGACATCGCGGAAGAACGCGACGCGCTCGGTCGGGGTCTAGCACCCGCGCAACGACCTCCTCGGACCGCGATTGACCGTGACGGCCGCCCGAGACCGTGACGCGGACGTTCGACCCCAGCGAGCCGCCCGCCCGGAGCAGCCGTTGGCTGAAGGGGTTGAACAGTGGCATGCACCACGACGCCGTCGCGGCGGGGGTGAACGGCGGTGCTCGTCATGGGACGCTCGATTCGGCGCGGCGGGTGAATGCTTCCGACAAGGAGACCCGGGACGACGCCAGACGTGACCGGCATCAGCCCTCGAGCGTCGCCCGGTCGAGGCGTCGGAGCCGGTCCGGCGCGACGAGCACGTCCAGCGTAACGATCCGGCCACGCCGCCCCGTGAAGGCGATGAGCGAGAACAGCGTTCCGCCGGGCAGCGGCACCCGTTCACGAGCACGCGCGTGGCGTTCAAGGCGAACTGCCCCCGACGAGCGCCATGTAAGCGTCGTCGTCGGAATGGAGCGTTTCGGACGAGCGACCAGTCGTCGGTGACCTCGCCCGGCGGGAGGGCCCGCCACTCCGCCTCGGTGTGCCCGTCCCGCCACGTGTCCGCCGCCCCCTCCTGCCGGACAGGCTCCGCCGCCGTTGACCATTGGCCGACCCGCGTTCATTTGACAAGGATCATCAGTATCGTCAATCTGCACAGCACAAGGAGGCGCCCCAATGAGCCAGCAGTACAAGACGGTCGCGCAGGTCGCCGAGGAGTTCTCGGTCAGCAGCGGAGCCGTGCGCGAGTGGATCACGACAGGCAAGCTCATGGCGATCCAGCCTGGCGGGGATGGCTGCGCCTACCGCATCCCGGAGGCCGCCGTGAAGGTGTTCGGTGCACGGCGGGCGGGCGTGCGGCAGCACCGGGTCCCGCGGCGGGTCAGGGCCGGCACGCCGTTCGACATCTACGATGAACGCATCCAGCCGGTGCTCGCTGAGACCGGCCTCTCGGCCGACGACCTGCTTCGCCGGCTATCCACGGACGCCGCGCTTGTGGCGCGGTACCCCTCGTTCGCCAGCGACTACTCGGCCTTCGTGCGGGCCGCGGCTCGCGCAGTGACCCAGCAGCGCCGGGCGATGAGTGCCTGAGCCGCGGGGGCTGGCCGAGGCCCGCGCACAGTCCATCCTCGACCACGCCGCGATGGACGACGCCGGCGCCTTCATCGAGCACGTGCCGCGGGGCGACCTCGAGGTCCGCCAGGCGGGCGACCTCTGGAAGGTCGACCTGCTGTTCGTGTTCCGGCTCGAGGACGGAGGCCGCGTCCTCAACTCGCCGGTCCGCCGCGGCGCGCCGGAGCCCGTACTCATCATCGAGGAGTGGCTCGACCCCACCGGTCGAACGATCGTCACGTACAACTACGACGTGACGGTCAACGAGTTCGGCCAGCACTTCGGCTTCCACCTGCACGAGCACGAGACGGGCAAGGGCATCGCTCCTCACCGACAGGGATACGGCGTGCCGGGCGGCCATGAGGACTGGAAGATCGTCGACATCTTCCGCGACAGGATCCTCAACCAGCTCGTCCGCAAGGCGATATGGAGATCGATGCTGTCTGCGCCGCCGGGGTGTGGCCGATCCGCGAGAGGTGACTTCGACTCGCGGACATCCTCTACACCCACACGGCGGAGCCGCTTGCGCAAGGCGTCGGATCCGATCGGTCGACCAGGGTTGCCACCCGGGAGGAGCCATGGGCTTGGACGCGAAGAGAGGGCCCGCATCGCTTGATGAGGGCCCTCTCCAGCGGGAGTGCTATGGCTTCATACGACGCAAGAAACGTGCACCAGATGGAACAAGGGGCAGTTTCAGCTGCAGCCCGACGTGGACCCGCAGTTGAGGCACTTGTAGCAGGAGCCGTTGCGGACCATGATCGAGCCGCACTCGGCGCAGCTGGGGGAGTCGGCCTGGGCTGAGAACGTGACCTTCGGGCCGCCTGCCGAGAGCGAGCTGCCCCCGAGCGACGCGGCGATCGACGCCAGCCCCTTCCCGTTGCTGTTGCCGTTGCCGTTCGACGTGGCCGCGCTGTTGGTGGCGATGACCGCCAGCTCCTCGCGGACGACCGGGACCGGGATCGGGATGGCGACCGAGGCCGACGGGGCCGAGCCGGCCGACGCCGAAGCCGACGACGCGTGGGCGGCCGACGCCCTGGGCGCCGCGTCCGAGGACGCAGGAGTCGGAGCCGGCGCGGGAACCGGAGCGTGCGCCGAGATCGCCTCCGACTGGGCCGTGATTCCTTCGTCGGCGCGTGGCGCGAGGGCCGACGCCCCGAACGGCGAGGGTGCCTCGGACACGATCTGCGACCGGTCGATGAGCCCCAGGCTGGCCTTGTCCTCGGCTGGCAGGAAGCGCGACCCCAGCCAGCGGAAGATGTAGTCGACCAGCGACTTCGCGATCGGGATCTCCGGGTTGCCGGTGAAGCCGCTGGGCTCGAACCGCACGTGGGCGAACTTGTTCACGACGTCCTTGAGCGGCACGCCGTACTGGAGCGCCAGGCTGACCGAGGTGGCCAGCGTGTCCATCAGGCCCGAGATCGTCGAGCCCTCCTTGGCCATCTTGAGGAAGATCTCGCCCGGCTGGCCGTCGGGGTAGAGGCCCACCGTGATGTAGCCCTCGTGCCCGGCGATGTCGAACTTGTGGGTGAGCGCGGTCCGCTCGGCGGGGAGCCGGCGGCGGTGCGGGCGGGTGGCCTCGGCCTGGGCGACGGCGAGCTGGCGGCGCAGCGCCTCGATCGTCTCCTTGTCGGCCGGCGAGGACTCGGCCTCGGCCTCCTTCTTCTTGCCGGTGGACAGCGGCTGGGAGCGCTTCGACCCGTCTCGGTAGATCGCGATCGCCTTGAGGCCCTGCTTCCAGCCCTCGAGGTAAACGGTCTCGATCTCCTGCGCGGTCGCCGCCTCGGGCATGTTGACGGTCTTGGAGATCGCGCCCGAGATGAACGGCTGGACCGCGCCCA
>JAKAMV010000051.1 GCA_021812735.1 Chloroflexota bacterium
GCTGTCCAACTTCTGGTGGGGCTGGGTCTTCATCGTCAACGTGCCGGTCGTGCTCGTCGGCCTCCTCGCCGTCGCCGCCCTGGTGCCCGAGTCGCGGAGCGCGAACCGGCCGGCGATCGACTGGCTGGGCGTCGCGGGCTCGTCGGCGGGGCTCACGCTGTTCATGTACGGGGTGATCGAGGCGGGCCGCGTGGGCTGGGGCGAGCCCGGCACGATCGGTCCGCTCCTCGCCGGGGTCCTCGCGATCGCGGCCTTCACCGCCTGGGAGCTGCGGCTCGCGTCGACGGGGCGAACGCCGCTCGTTGACCTCTCGCTCTTCCGCTCGCCGTCATTCACGGGGGGCGTGGTCCTCGCCGCGATGGGGATCTTCGGGCTGGCGGGCCTGCTGTTCACCATGCCCCAGCTGTGGCAGGGCGTGCAGGGGCTCGACGCGCAGGGAGCCGGGGTCCGGCTCCTGCCCGTAATCGGCGGGATGGTGGTTGCCGCGGTCGTGGCCGACCGCATCGCCGTCCGGGTCAGCGCGCGGATCACCCTCGCGCTCGGCCTGCTGCTGCTCGCGGCGGGCATGGGCATCGGGTCCACCCTCACACTGGGCAGCGGCGACGCCTTCACCGCCGGCTGGACGTTCGTGGCCGGGCTGGGGCTCGCGACGGCAGCCTCGGCGGCCATGGTGGAGCTCGAGGCTGAGCGGAGCGGCGTGGGCTCGGCGCTCGTCCAGGCGGTGATCAAGCTGGGGCCCGCGTTCGGGGCGGCGGTCCTCGGCAGCGTCATGAACGACGCCTACCGAAGCGGGGTGGCGGTCGCCGGGCTGCCGGCTGACGTCGCCGCGACGGTCCAGTCGAGCGTGTTCGCCGGGCTGGCCGTGGCGCGTCAGGCGGGCTCGGAGGCGCTGGCGCAAGCGGTCAAGCTCGCCTTCGTCGGGGCGCTGGGCGACGCGCTCCGGATCGCCGCCGTGATCGCTGTGGCGGGCGTGCCGGTGGCGCTCGCGCTGCTGCCGGGACGGACCGCGAGCGCCGCGGCCCCGGGTGCACAATCGGCCCATGATCGAGCCATCCTCGGCGACTGAGGCCCGTCCGGGTCTACGGGAGCGGAAGAAGGCCAGGACGCGCCAGACGATCCAGGAGCAGGCACTCCGCCTGTTCCGGGAGCAGGGCTACGACCGCACGACGGTCGAGCAGATCGCCGAGGCGGCCGAGGTCTCGCCCTCCACCTTCTTCCGCTACTTCCCCACCAAGGAGGACGTCGTGCTCTACGACGCCCTCGACCCGCTGCTCGCGGAGTCGTTCCGGCGCCAGCCCGCAGAGCTCACCGCCCTGCAGGCGTTGCGCGAGGCGATGCGCGAGGTCTGGGGCGCGCTGTCCCCCACGGAGGTCGATGAGCAGCTCGAGCGTGGCCGGCTCGCCTTCCGGGTGCCCGCCCTGCGCGAGCGGTACGTGATCGAGATGGTGCGCACGGCTTCCCTGATGGTGGACCTCGTGGCCGAGCGGCTGGGGCGGCCGTCAGACGACTTCGAGATCCGGGTGGCGACCGGCGCCGTCATGGGCGGCGTCCTGGCCGCGATGGTGCCGATGTACGAGTCGGACGGGAGCCTCGACGCGATCGCGTTGATGGACCGCGCGGTCGAGGTGCTCGAGGGCGGCTTCGCCAAGCTCTAGGGTCGGGCGGGCCGCCCGACCAGCGCCGCCACCACCTCCGCGATCGAAGGCGCCACCGCGTCCGGCCGGTAGCCGCGGATTCCCGATGCGGCCCTCGCCAGGTCCGCATCGCCGTGCTTGCCCGTGCGCACGAAGACCGTCCGCAGCCCGGCCCGCCGAGCCCCGCCGATGTCGCTGAACGCGTCGTCGCCGACCATCGCGAGGTCGTGCCGGCGCAGCCTGGGCTCGCCGCGCGCCGCCGCCTCGGCCGCCAACCGCTCGGCTGCGGCACGGAAGAACGCGCGGGCGGGCTTGCCGACGGTGCGCGCCTTGCACTTGGTGGCCCACTCGAGGCCCGCGAGGAACGCGCCCGCGTCGAGCGTCGGGCCGTCTTGCGTCAGCCACCACGGGTTGCGGTGCATGCCGATCAGCGCGGCGCCGCCGAGCACGAGCCGGAACGCGCGGTTGAGGTTGTCCCGGGTCAGCTGGTCGGGCGAATCGCCGAGGACCACCGCCGCGACGCCGCACGGATTCGCGTCCACGGCCACCTCGCCCAGGACGTTGAGCCCCGCGAACTCGCGGCGCGCGTCGTCCGAGGCGATCACGTACACGGGCGCGTCGCCGAACTCGCGACGCACCAGCTCGGCGGACGCGGTCAGCGCGGACTGGTATCGGTCCGCGCGCGTCGGGAAGCCCATCGAATGCCCCGCGGCCGCCAGCGTGTCGCGCGACATGAGCGAGGTGTTCGTCATCACAAGGTACGGGAGGCTGGCCCGCTCGAGGGCGGCCAGCGCCTCGGGCGCGCCCGGGACCGCCGCCCCCTTGAGCACGAGCACCCCGTCGAGGTCGAGCAGCAGGCCGCGGACCCCGTGCAGGGCTGCACGGAGGACGTCGTCGGGCGCGGGCAGGTCGGGCATGATGCGCAGCGTACCGAAGGAGGGCGCGAACGAGATGGGACTGCTCGACGGGCGAAAGGCGCTCGTGTTCGGCGTGGCCAACGACCACTCCATCGCCTGGGGGATCGCCAAGGTGTTCCACGCCGAGGGGGCGACGGTGGGCTTCTCGTCCGTCGAGAGCCTGATCGAGCGCCGGGTCCGGCCCCTCGCGGACTCGCTCGGGTCGCCCTTCGTGGAGCCCTGCGACGTCACCCGCGACGACGACGTCCGCGCGGTGCTGGCCAAGTGGGGCGAGCAGCAGGGGCAGCTCGACATCCTGGTCCACGCGATCGCGTTCGCCAAGCGCGAGGACCTCGCCGGGTCGTTCGTGGACACCTCCCGCGACGGCTTCGCGCTGGCGATGGACGTGTCGGCCTACTCGCTGGTCGCGCTGGCCCGCGAAGCGCGCCCGTACCTGCGCCGCGGCAGCTCGGTCATGACGCTGTCCTACTACGGCGCCGAGAAGGTGGTCACGCACTACAACGTGATGGGCGTGGCGAAGGCGGCGCTGGAGGCGTCAGTGCGCTACCTCGCCGCGGACCTGGGGCCCGACGGGATCCGCGTGAACGCGATCTCGGCCGGGCCGATCCGGACGCTGTCGGCCGGCGGCATCGCGGACTTCCGCAAGCTGTACGGCCCGTTCGACCAGCTCGCGCCGCTCCGGTCGCACATCACCATCGAGGACGTGGGCCGCACGGCGGTGTACCTCGGGTCCGACCTCTCGTCCGCGGTGACCGGCGAGGTGGTGTACGTGGACGGCGGCTTCAACATCCTCGGGGTCCCGGCCCTGGACTGACGGTCGCGCCGGGCAGGCCGAACGGGAATCGCCCTCCAGCCGACAGGCGGTCGACACCGCACCGCGAGCCTGTCCGGCCGGCCCGCGGACCCCCGTCGTTGCGTCCCGGGGATCAGAGCGAGCGCTCCCGGCGGCGTACACTCGACGTCCATGCAGCAGGGACCCGAGCTGGACACCAACCGCGTCCTCGCAGGCGCCGAGCGCTGGGTCCGTCTCTCGCCGGCCACAGCCGAATCGGCCAGCGGGGCGGTACAGGCGGGCGCGGGCGGCGGCCCGCTGCTGATGGTGGCCGGCTGGGAGGACGGGCATCAGCCCTGCGCGCCGAACTTGCCCGCCGGCGGCGCGGAGGCGTGCCGCGCCTGCCCCGTCAGCCTCGTCGACAGCGTCATGCGGACGGGGCGCGCGGCGACCGACCGCTGCCCGCACGGGATCCGCCTGCTCGCGTTCCCCGCCCCGGCAGGTCGCCGGGACTCGGCCGCGGTGCTGCGCCTGGGCGCATCGGACTCCGCCGAGGGGGACCTGCCGTCGGGCCCGGCCATCCTCCGTGCCGCGCGGCGGCTGCGGGCCGTCGACGGGCTGCTGGCCTGGGAGGCGGAACAGCGCGACCGCGGCGCCGAGCGCCGGCGGACGGCGGCGGCCGCCCTCGCCCAGATGATCGCCACCACCGAGGAGTTCCACCGCCTGTACACGGCTGCCGACCGCGACCGGGCGAGCGTGCAGACCTCGATGACGCGGCTGGACAACCTGGCTCGCGAGACGCTCCGCGAATCCGAGGAATCGCGGGTGGCCGTCGCCCATGCGCTCCACGACACGGCCGGCCAGTCGGCGGTGGCCGCGCACCGGTTCCTGGAGGCGGCCAGAGCGTCGCTGGGCGGGCCCCATCCCGAAGCGGCCGCGGGCCACCTCGATGCCGCGCAGGCGCGGTTGATGACCACCATCCGAGAGATCCGCGCCGTCCTCAACAACCTGGTGCCGCCCGGCCTCGAGGAGCTCGGCCTCGCCCATGCGCTCGAGCGCTACGCGGAGCAGTTCGTGCCGTCCGACATCGCCACCGAGATCACCGGACAGCTGCCCCGAGCCGAGTACTGGCTGGAGGCTGGCCTGTTCGCCATGGTGGCGGAGGCGATCTCGAACGCGGTCCGGCACGGGCGTCCGCGGCACATCGGGATCACGCTGCGCGCCGCTCGCGGCCGGGGCATCATCACGGTGGCCGACGACGGGGCGGGGTTCAACCCCGCGGAGGCGCATCGCCGACAGACCCAGGAGGGCATGGGCCTCATCGGCATGCAGCGGCGTGCGGGCTGGCTTGGGGGGCGCGTGGACATCGTGAGCCGCGAGGGCACCGGCACCACGATCAGCATCACCGTCCCGCTCGGAGCCGCAGAGCGTGCAGACTCGCCGGACGAACGGGAGGGAGGGCGATTGAGGCCATGACGGACACGCCGACCCGCGTCCTGCTGATCGACGACCACGAGATGTCCCGGCGCGGGCTCCAGGCCATGCTCTCGACTGCGGACTGGGTGGAGGTGGTCGGGGAGGCAGACGGCTGCGCGCCCGGCCTGGCCGAGATCGAGCGCCTCGAGCCGGACATCGTCCTGCTGGACATCCGGATGCCGGGCATCGACGGGCTGCAGTGCCTCGAGGAGATCAAGAAGCTCGCCTGCCCGGTCGCGGTGGTCATCGTCACGCTCTACAACGACCGGCGCTACGTCCTCGAGGCCATCCGGCGGGGCGCGGCCGGGTACGTCCTCAAGGAGGCGTCCACGAGCGAGATCCTGGCCACGACCATGGCCGTCGCCGACGGCCAGCTGGCCGTGGAGCCGGGGCTGCTGCGCGAGGCGCTGCTTGCGCCGCCCGACGAGCCGCACGCTGAGGAGACCGCGCGTGCCCGCGCTGAGGCCTTCGCCCTGACCCCGCGCGAACTCGACGTGCTGCGGCGACTGGCCGACGGCCTGACCAACAAGGAGATCGGCGGCCAGCTCTCGATCGCCGAGGACACCGTCAAGAAGCACGTCCAGAACATCATCTGGAAGCTGCGGGCAGCCGACCGCACGCAGGCCGCGATCGTCGCCTACCGCGCCGGCCTCCTCGATCCGCTCGACGCCTGACGTCGCGGCTCGCCCCGCCCGAGCCCCCGGGAGGGGCCGCCGCGCTCGGATCAGGAGCGGCCGTCCGCGGCCCCCTGCGCCCCGTTCTCGGCGATCAGCTCCCGGCGCAGCACCTTGCCCACGTTCGAGCGCGGCAGGCTCACCCGGACCTCGATCACGGCCGGCCGCTTGTAGGAGGCGAGATTCTGGGCGCAGAACGCGTGCAGCTCCTCGACTGAGGTCGCCGCCCCCGGCTTGAGGATGACGTACGCCTTGGGGACCTCGCCCTTCTTGGCACTCGGCATCCCCACCACGACGGTCTCGGCAACGGCCGGGTGGGTGATCAGCACCTCCTCGACCTCGCGCGGGTAGACGTTCGCCCCGCTGACGATGATCACGTCCTTGATCCGGTCCACGATCGAGAAATAGCCGTCGGCGTCCTCGGTGGCGAGGTCGCCGGTGTGCAGCCAGCCGTCGCGCAGGGCCCGGGCTGTCTCAGCCGGCCGCTCGTGGTAGCCGGCCATGACCTGCGGCCCGCGGACCAGCAGCTCCCCGACCTGCCCCGGCACGACGACGTCGGCGCCCGTCGCGACGTCGACGAGCCGGGCGTCCGTGCCGGGCAGCGGCAGGCCGATCGTGCCCGGCTTGCCACGGCCGTGGACGGGGTTGACGTGGGTCACCGGGCTCGCCTCGGTGAGGCCGTAGCCCTCGCACAGGCGCCCGCCGGTCAGGGCCTCGAACTGCTGCTGGACCGGCGCCGGCAGCGGCGCCGCCCCACTGATGCACGCCTCGATGGAGCGCAGGTCGTGCTCGCGAATCCTGGGGTGCTGGTTGAGGGCCGCGTAGAACGTCGGCACGCCCGGGAAGTACCGCGGGCGGTGCCGGTCGATCGCCTTGAGCACCGCGTCCACGTCGAACTTGGGCAGCAGGACCTGCGTCGCCCCCAGGGCCAGCGCGAAGTCCATGGCCACGGTCAGCCCGTAGATGTGGAAGTAGGGCAGGACGCACAGGACGGCCGACGGCCCATCATGGTCGCCCGCGAGGACGGCCTGGCACTGGACGGCATTCGCCATCAGGTTGCGGTGGGTGAGCACCGCCTCCTTCGGCAGGCCGGTCGTCCCGCCCGTCCCCTGGTACACCGCCGGGTCGGACGGCCCGGCCGGCGAGTCGACCCGCTCGGCCGGCGCCGCGGCCAGCAGCCGGAAGAGGTTCGGCGTCGCCGGCGTGTGCGGGACGGGGTGCCAGCGGCCCTCGCGCCGCATCTTGAGCGGGTAGAGCCAGCGGAGCGGTGCGGGGAGGGAATCCTGGATCCCGGTCGCGATGACCGGGGCGAGGCCCTCCAGAGGCGCCAGCCGCTCGGCCAGCTCGGCCCGCGCGCCCGCCACGCGCGGCAGGAGGACGTCCAGCGTGACCGACACGCGCGGCCGCGCCTCGCGCATGAGGTCGGTCAGCTCCCGCTCGACGTAGAGGGGGCTCATGGCGGCGGCGATGCCGCCCGCGCGGAGCGTGCCGAGGAAGGCGATGACGAAGGCGGGCGAGGTGGGGAGGTGCAGGCTCACGACGTCGCCGGGCCTGAGGCCCGCCCGACGCAGCAGGCCGGCGAACTGGTCCACCTGGCGGTCAAGCGCCGCGTAGCTGGTCCGCCGCCCGTAGAAGTCCATCGACGTGCGGTCAGGATGGGCGTCCGCAGCACGCCGGAGCAGCCCGTCGACCGTGGTGTCCGGGACCTCCACCTCTGCGGGCACGCCCGGGTCGTAGCTGGCCAGCCACGGCCGGTGAGCCGCGTCGCCCTCCACGCGGCCGGGGGAAACGATCACGCCACGACTCCTTTCCCAGGCTCCGGGGGGCGGCCGCTACACGGGGTAGCCGCCGGCGGACAGGACAGCTGCCGCAACCCGACGGGCGAGCGGGACGCGGTCCACGGGTTCACTGCGCAACAGGCGCCGGACGCCGGCCTGCAGGACGCGGGCGTCGTCGCCGGCGGCGACCGACGCGGCCAGGGTGCGGCCGACCAGCTCCGCGACGCCGATCCGGTCGGCCACGGCCAGGCGCGCCAGCGCGGCATGGTCGTCCGCGAGCGCGGGCGCCTCGGCGACCGCCTGCTCGGCCCGGAGCACCACGGTCTCGAGGGCCAGCAGGGCGACCGCCAGGTCGGCAAGGCCCGCCAGGACCTCCTGCTGCTCCTCGAGCTGGGCGCCGAACCGCTGGACCGCGGCGCCGGCCAGGAGCAGGGTCGCCTGGCGCAGGCCGTCCACCAGCCGGCGCTCCGCCGCGAGAGGTCCGCCGGGGCCGGGCGTCTCGGGCGGCGGCCCGGCGAGGAGCGCCTCCTGCGCCCGCCGGGCCGGGCCGAGCAGGTCCAGCCGACCCGCCATGGCCCGCTTGAGCAGTGTCCCTGGGATCAGCAGCCGGTTGATCTCGTTGGTGCCCTCCCAGATCCGGTTGATCCGCGCGTCCCGGTACGCCTGCGCCGCGGGGTACTCCTCGATGTAGCCGTAGCCGCCATGCACCTGGACGAGCTCGTCGACCACCGCGTCGAGCTCCTCGCTGGCGAGGACCTTGGCGATCGAGCACTCGACGGCCAGCTCCTCGAGGGCAGCGCGGACGCCGTCCGGGCCGCTCTCCTCCGCGCCCTCGAGCCGAGCGTCGAGCAGCCCGGCGATCCGGTACACGGCCGACTCGGTGACGTACGTCCGCGCCGCCATCTCGGCGAGCTTGCCCGCGACCAGCGGAAACGCGGCGATCGCACGGCCGAAGGCCTGGCGCTCGGTTGCGTACACGGCCGCTTCCCGCAGCGCGGGCTTCATGGCGCCCAGCGCAGCGGCCGCCAGCTTGAATCGGCCCACGTTGAGCACGTTGAAGGCGACCCGGTGCCCCTTGCCGACCTCGCCGAGCAGGTTGCCGGCGGGGACGACGGCGCCGTCGAACGTCAGCGGGCAGGTGGACGTGCCGTGGATGCCCAGCTTGTGCTCCTCGGGCCCGACGGTCAGGCCCGGCGTCCCCCGCTCCACCAGGAACGCCGAGAACTGCTCGCCGTCCACCTTCGCGTACACGGTGAACAGGTCGGCGAAGCCCGCGTTGGTGATGAACTGCTTGCTGCCGTCCAGTCGCCATGAGCCGTCGGGCTGGCGGGTGGCGCGGGTCCGGATCGCCAGGGCGTCGGAGCCCGCGCCCGGCTCGGTCAGCGCGTAGGCGGCGACCGTCGTGCCGGCGGCCAGCCCCGGCAGGTAGCGGGCGCGCTGCTCGTCGGTGCCGAAGAACACCAGCGGCAGCGTCCCGATCCCGGTGTGCGCGCTGAACGTGACGCAGAACGAGCCGGACGCCGCGATCGACTCGGTCACCGCGACGCTGGTCGTCTTGTCCAGGCCGACGCCCCCGAACGCCTCGGGCACGTCGATGCCCAGGTAGCCGTCGCGGCCGAGGATCGCGAGCAGGTCGCGGTGGGCGGCGTAGTCCCTGGCCTCGAGGGCCTCCCGGCGCGGCACGGCCTCCCGCTCGACCAGGGTCGCCGCCGACTTGCGGATCGCCCGCTGCTCGTCGGACAGCCGCTCGGGCGTGGGGACCTCGCCGACGGTGGCGGGCGCGACCAGGAAGGCGCCGCCCTGCGGCGCGGCCGCGGTCCGGGCGGCCGTCATCGGGTTGATGCTCGCTTCGACTGCCATCACGCTGCCTCCCCGGTCGCGGCGGCGTCGCCGCGACCGGCGCTCCTCGGGCCCTCCGCGGTGCGCACGGCCTGCCGGCCGCCCAGCCACTCGATCACGCCAGCGGCCCCCTGCCCGCCGCCCACGCACATGGTCACGAGGCCGTAGCGCGCCTCGCGCCGGGCGAGCTCGGACAGGAGCTGGGTGGCCAGCTTCGCCCCCGTTGCCCCCAGCGGATGCCCCAGGGCGATCGCGCCGCCGTTCGGGTTGACGAGGGCCTCGTCCAGCCCCAGCCGCCGCACGATCTCGACCACCTGGGAGGCGAACGCCTCGTTGAGCTCGATGACGCCGATCTCGCCGAGCGAGAGCCCGGCCTGGGCGAGCGCCCTCGGGACGGCCCCGACGGGGCCGACCCCCATGATCTCGGGGTCCACGCCCACGGTGGCGTAGCTGACCAGCCGGCCGAGCGGCGTCAGCCCCAGCGCGGCCGCACGCGTCCCGCTCATGACCACCAGCGCCGCGGCGCCGTCGCTGGTCTGCGAGCTGTTGCCGGCCGTGACGCTGCCGCCGACCCGGAAGGCCGGCTTGAGGGCGGCCAGGCGCACGGCGTCCGTGTCGAGTCGGACCCCCTCGTCGAGCTCGAAGATGCGCTCCTCCACCCGCGGGCGGCCGTCCTCGACCACGGTCGTCCGCGCCGTGACCGGCACGATCTCGTCCCGGAAGCGGCCGGCGGCCTGGGCGGCTGCCGCCCGCTGGTGGCTGCGCAGCGCCCACGCGTCCTGGGCCTCGCGCTCGACGCCGAAGCGGGTCGCCACCTCCTCGGCGGTGAGCCCCATCGACAGGAAGGCACCGGGCCGGGAGCCGGCGAGGCCGGGGTCCGGATCGTAGTGCCAGCCGGTCATGGGCACGTGGCTCATCGACTCCATGCCGGCCGCGACCACCACGTCAGACGCCCCGAATGCGACGGCCCGGCTGGCGATGGCCAGCGCCTCCAGCCCCGACGCGCAGAAGCGGTTGACCGTCATCGCGGACACGCCCTCGGGCAGCCCGGCGCCCAGCCCCACGAGGCGCGCCGCGTTGAGGCCCTGGGCGCCCTCCGGCATGGCGCAGCCGAGAACCAGGTCGCCCACCTCGCCCGGGTCGAGTCCGGGGGCGCGCGCCACGGCCTCGCGCACGGCGGCCATCGCGAGCGTCTCGGGCGGGGTCTCGCGGAGCGCTCCGCGGGGCGCCTTGGCGACCGCCGTCCGGACGGCGCTGACGATCACGGCGTCCTGCATGGTGTCCTCGCTAGTTCCGAAGGGGCTTGCCGGTCTTGAGCGTGTGGCGGATCCGGGCGCGCGTGAGCGGCTCGCCCAGCAGCCGCAGGAACGCCTCGCGCTCGAGGTCGAGCAGGTGGCTCGCCGCGACGGGCGTGCCCTCGGCGACGTCGCCGCCGCTCATCACCCGTGCCAGCGCCATCACGACCGTGCGGTCGTGCTCGGTCATGCGGCCCGCCTTGAGCTCGTTGTAGGTGAGGGTCTCCGCCGCGGCGATCCCCCGTCGGCCCACCACCCGGATCGGCGCGTCGGCGGGCGGGCGATAGCCCACTTCGGCCATGTGGCGCGCCGTCGCCGCCGCGGCCGCCCACTGGCGGTCCGGATCGGCTGTGACCGGGTCGGACGCGAGCAGGATGCCGAGCTCCACCGCCTCGGCCGCAGACGTCGCAACCCGCGCCAGCGCGATGGTGGTGAGCGCGGCGGAGAAGAAGGCGAAGCGGTCGCCGTCCACCCCGTCGGGCACGGCCTCGGCCGCCCGGCGTGCCATCGCCGTCGAGCCGCCGCCAGCCGGCAGCAGGCCGACCCCCGTCTCGACCAGGCCGATGTACGTCTCGGTGAGCGCCTGGCGTCGGGCCGCGGCGAGGCACAGCTCGGTGCCCCCGCCGAGGGTCCGGCCGCGCGGCGCGGCGACCACGGGGACGGGGCAGTGCCGGATGGCGGTGGCGACGCCCTGGAACTTCCGCACCACGCGGTCGAGCTGGTCCCACTCGCCCTCCTCGGCCTCCAGCAGCAGGAGCGCGAGGTTGGCGCCCGCCGAGAAGTCAGCGGCGCGAGTCCCGATGACCAGGCCATCGTGGCCCTCGACCGCCAGGTCGAGCCCGCGCCGCAGCAGCTCGAGGGTGTCGAGGCCGATGAGGTTGAGCTTGGCCGACAGCTCGCAGCCGAGGATCCCGTCGCCCAGGTCCACGAGGCTGCCCGCGGCGTTCGCCGGCAGGCCCGGGACGGCGGCGCGGCGGGCGTCGAGGTCGAGGCGCCCGGGACGGGGCGGCTCGGGGACGAGCGCCAGCGTCGCGAAGTCGAGGGCCGCGCCGTCGCGCTGGAAACGGTCGAGGCCGGCGTCGGCCGCGCGGCGGACGAGATCCGGGACGGCGACTCCGGCGGCGGCCAGGCTGGCGACCAGCCGACGGTGGCCGAGCGCGTCCCACTGCTCGAACGGGCCGAGCTCCCAGCCGAAGCCCCAGCGCATCGCCCGGTCGACCGATCCCGCGCCGTCGGCCACCTCCGGTCCCACGCTGGCCGCGTAGGCGAGCTCCGACGCCATCAGCCCCTGCAGGAACGCGGCGCCCGGGTCCTCGGCGCCGGGGCCCGGCATCGCGCCCAGCGCGGCGAGGCGCCGGCGAAGATCCGGTTCCGTGCGGGCGAGCTCGACGGCCGCCGAGCGGAGGTGGCGGCGGGGCCGGTACTCGAGCGTGTCGAAGTCGAGGGCCAGGATCTCGCCGGCCTCCTTGCGGAAGAAGCCTCGGCCGGACTTCTCGCCCAGGCGCCCCTCCGACACCAGCCGACGGAGGATGCCGGGCACCTCGAAGGCCGACTTCTCGGCGGCGTCCTCGAGCGCCTCGCGGCAGTGGTCCGCCACCGCGACCGCCACGTCGAGGCCCACGAGGTCGAGGGTGCGGAAGGTCGCGCTCTTGGGCCGCCCGACCAGCGTCCCGGTGATCTCGTCCACCTCGTCGGGGCCGAGGCGCAGCTCCTGCGCGAGCGCGATCGCCCGCAGCAGCCCGTGCACGCCCAGCCGGTTGGCGATGAACGCCGGCCGGTCCTTGGCGCGGACGGTGCCCTTGCCCAGGTGCCGGCTGGCGAAGGCCTCGACCCAGGCCGTGCGGGCCGGATCGGTCTCGTCGGTCGGGATGAGCTCCAGCAGGCGCGCGTAGCGGGGCGGGTTGAAGAAGTGCGTGCCGAGGAACGCGGAGCGGAAGCGCGCGCTGCGACCCGCCGCCAGGCTCGCGATGGGGATCCCGGAGGTGTTGGAGCTGACCAGCGGGAAGCGGTCGGCCGCGCCGAGGGGCGCCAGCGCGCGGTCGACCTGCTCGAGCAGCGCGCGCTTGGGCTCCAGCTGCTCCACGACCACCTCGAGGATCCAGTCCGTCTCGCGGGCGGCCGCAGCCACCTCGTCGAACCCCCCGGTCGAGATCCGGGCCAGGTCAGCGGGGCTGTAGAGCGGCGACGGACGCAGGCGGGCCACGCGCTCGATGCCGGCGGCGGCCGTCGGCCGGTCGAGGTCGAGGAGGCGGACGCGCGACCCGGCGCCGGCCAGCAGGCAGGCGAGCTGGGCGCCCATCGTCCCGGCTCCGAGGACGATCACGTTGGCGGCGCGCGGGACCATTGGGCCTGCCTTTCAGCTCGGGCGGGAGAGGAACAGGTCGGCGAAGCTCGCCGCGATCTCATCGACGCCGAGCGGGCCGTCGGGGCGGTACCACTGGGTGAACCAGTTGCACGCCGACAAGATGGCGATGCCGGTCAGCCGGACGTCCGTCCTCCGGATCGACCCGTCCGCCACAGCCGACTCCAGCGCGGCGCGCCAGCGCCGCTCGTAGGCGTCCCGCCGGGCCACGAGCTGCGAGCGGCGCTCGGGGGACAGGGAGCGCAGCTCGACCTGGACGAGCGACATCTCGTCCGCGTGGTCGGCCGCGAACGCGAGGTGCGCGCCCATGGCGCCCCGCAGTCGCTCGGCCGCCGGGCCGTCCCCGTCGAGGATCGGCTCCACGCGCTCACAGAGGTCGTCCATCGTGTCCGCGACGATCCACCACAGCAGGTCGTCCTTCGACTCGATGTAGTGGTAGAGGCTGCCGCGATTCATCCCCATCGCCTCGGCGAGGTCCTGCATCGAGGTGGCGTGGAAGCCGCGCTCGCGGAACAGGCGCGTGGCGGCGCGCCGCAGCTCTGCCTCGCGGGGCCGCGTGGCGGGGATGCCTGTCTCGCTGGCCATCTGCTCGATCACCTCTGCCCGGCCGGCGGGCGACCAAACGAACGTTTGGTTGATCAACCATACGACCGCAGGCGGCTCTGCGCAAGCGGCCTGGCCCGCGCCCGACCCGGCTGCGCCGTCCGTCCCCGTCGCGCACCCGCGGCCGGGGCCGTAGAATCGCCGCTCCGGCGACCCACGGGGAGGCGCGACCTTGTCCCTGCTCAGGCGAATCGAACAGGCGCAGAAGGCGGGCGATGGCCAGCCTGCCGATCCGCTGGCGCCCGTCCCGTACGACGGCGTGCGCCGGGCGACATCCCTCGGGCGCGAGCAGCAGCTCCGCGAGGTGCGGGACGCGCTCCAGCGCGACGTGATCGCCTCGTCCAAGGAGCTGTTCAGCGCTGCGGACGGCGAGGAGCTCCGCGACCGAATCGGCGGCATCGTGGACCGCATGCTGGCCGCCAACGACTTCGCCGTCACGCGCGAGGAGCGCCTGCGGCTCATCGACGAGGTCGTCGCGGAGGTCACCGGGCTCGGCCCGATCGAGCCGCTCCTGCACGACGACACCATCACCGAGGTGATGGTCAACGGGCCCAACCAGATCTACATCGAGCGGAAGGGCAAGATCTCGCGGGTCGACACGTCGTTCATGGGCGATGCGCACGTGCTCCGGATCATCGACCGGATCATCGCCCCGCTCGGCCGGCGCATCGACCAGTCGAGCCCCCGCGTGGACGCGCGCCTGCCCGACGGCTCGCGCGTGAACGCCATCATCGAGCCGCTCTCGCTGATCGGGCCGGTCATCACCATCCGCAAGTTCGCCGCCCGGCCGTACACCGTGGACGACCTGGTCGGCTTCGGCACGGCCAGCCCCGAGATGTTCGACTTCCTGCGCTGCTGCGTCGAGGCGCGCCTCAACGTGTTCATCTCCGGCGGCACGGGCTCGGGCAAGACCACCACGCTCAACGTCGTCTCCTCGTTCATCCCCGAGGGCGAGCGCATCGTCACGATCGAGGACGCGGCCGAGCTCCAGCTCCGACAGGAGCACGTCGTCACGCTCGAGGCGCGGCCCCCCAACCTCGAGGGCCTGGGCGAGATCACCACCCGGGACCTGCTCCGCAATGCGCTCCACATGCGCCCCGACCGGATCATCGTCGGCGAGTGCCGCGGCGGCGAGGCGCTGGACATGATCCAGGCGATGACCGTGGGCCAGGAGGGATCGCTGTCCACCGGCCACGCGAACAGCGCCCCCGACATGCTCCGGCGCCTCGAGACCATGATCCTGATGGCGGGCTACGAGATGCCCCTGCGGACCATCCGGGAGCAGATCGCCTCGGCGGTGGACGTCATCGTGCACACGGCGCGCCTCAAGGACGGCTCGCGCAAGATCATGAACATCAGCGAGGTCTACGGCATCGAGGACGACGTGATCCTCACCCAGGACGTCTTCGTCTTCGAGCAGACCGGCGTGGACGAGCGCGGCAAGATCGTCGGCGAGCTGCGGCCCACCGGCGAGCGGCCCACGTTCATGCCCAAGTTCGCTGCCAGCGGCATCACGCTGCCGCCGGGCGAGTTCGGCATCCCGCCCGAAGACCCGGCGCATCCGGTCAAGGCGCGGGTGGGCAAGGGCCGCTCCATCGGGATCGACGGCGGCGGCGACGCCAGGCACCGGCGGCTCGACTTCGGCCTCGGCCGAGCGCACACCGCCGGCGGCATGGTCTACGTGTCCAGCGTCGGCCCCGTCGTGCCCGAGTCCGGCCGACTCGCGGGCGACTCCATCACGGCGCAGGCGCAGCAGTGCATGGCGAACCTCATGGCCATCCTCGACCGCGAGGGCACCTCGCTCGGCCGGATCGTGTGGGCGAACTGGGCCCTCCGCGACCCGTCGGAGTTCGAGGCGCTCCAGGAGGAGTGGGTCAAGTGGTTCGACGGCGACGTGCCCGTGGGCCAGGGCACGCTGCTGCCGCCGTCGCACCGGCGGGCCGGGTTCCGGATCTCGCTCGGGGTGATCGCGGAGGCCTAGGCCCAGGCTCCAGCGGACCGCGAGCACGGCATCCGCTGACGCGTTCTGCCTACGTGCCTGCGGGTGAGAGCCCGAGGAGTTCGAAGGCGCGAGCCTGGAGCGGGGTCGGCGTGGCGGTGACCTCGAAGGCGGCCGTGGTAGCCTCGTGTTAGGTTGGGGCAGCCCGACGCAGCACTCCAGCCCGCAGCTTGGGGAGATGCATGGTGAGTTCGCGCACGGTCCCTGTCGTCGTGGACCAGAACACGCTTCGTCGGCGGGGGGTCGGCCTGCGCGCACTTGATCTCGAGCGTGCCAGCCCCGGGTACACGCTGTTCACGCCGATCACGGGCCAGGGCGAGGTCTACCTCGTCGACCTCGAGGGCAGGGTGGTGCATCAGTGGCTCCTGCCTTTCCCGCCGGGTCGCCACGCCAAGCTGCTGCCGAACGGCAACCTCTTCTTCCAGGGCAAGCAACTGGGCGGCGAGCCGCTTTACCCGATCTGGGGAGTGGTGCACGGGGGGATCCTCGCCGAGGTCGATCCAGCGGGGACTGTGATCCGGTCAGCACAGCATCCCTTCCACCACCATGACGCAGCCGTGCTCGCCAACGGCAACCTGCTGGTGAACGCCGTCGAACCCCTGCCATCAGATGTCGCGCGTCGCGTGCAGGGCGGCATCCCCGGCTCGGAAGCACCCGGCGGGGCCATCTACGGCGATGTCGTCTACGAGATGACGTGGGCGGGCGAGATCATCTGGCGCTGGTCGGCAGGCGAGCATCTCGATCCCCACGAGTACCCCCTCGACCGCCACTACGAGCGGGAGCACTGGCCGATGTGCAACAGCGTGGCTGAGCTACGTGATGGGAGCATCATCCTGGGCTACCGAAGCGCCAGCTCGGCGATCATCGTGGATCGGCCTACAGGGCAGGTCGTTTGGCGCCTTGGGCACCCCACGGTCTCCCAGCAGCACTATCCCCACGAGCTCCCCAACGGGAACATCCTGGTCTTCGACAACGGGTCCTTCCGGGACGGCGAGAGCGTCCCGTTCTCCAGGGTGCTCGAGATCGAGCGGGCGACGAAGCGGATCGTCTGGGAGTATCGCGACGATCCGCCGCAGAACTTCTACAGCCCCTACATGTCGAGCGCCCAGCGGCTGCCCAACGGGAACACCCTCATCGCGGAGGGATCGTTCGGGCGGATCTTCGAGGTCACGCCGGCCCGCCAGGTCGTGTGGGAGTACGTCGTTCCGTACTTCGGGCGCTTCGGCCCGGGCGTCGGCGTGGTCGCATCCTCGGGCGAGCAGAACGCGATCTTCCGGGCGTATCGCTACGCGCCGGCTGACGTGCCCTGGCTATCGGGAGGCGGATGAGGGAAAACCGGGCTCCTCTCGCCCCACTCGCGGGCGGCGCGCCCCGCTAGGGTCTCGCACGCCATCGCCTCGGGGTTGGGGCGCCGGCCCCGCACGGACACGATCGCAGCGGGTCGTGCGAGATGGGGGTTGGAGCGGGAGACGGGGTTCGAACCCGCGACATGCAGCTTGGAAGGCTGCCGCTCTGCCAGCTGAGCTACTCCCGCCCGCGGATCTCCGGTAGAGCCTACCCGATCGCAGCTCGCCCGGTCGAGGCGCGCACCGCAACGTCGCCTCAGTCGGTCGTGGACAGCCGGCCGATGCGGTCCTTCCAGCTGCCCGCCGCCACGAACGCGAGGAACGCCGCCTCGACCGGACCCGGCAGCCGGTCGCGGACGCGGAACAGGTGCCACTGGCGGCGCAGCGGGAACCCCTCCACCGGCAGCTCGACCAGGTTGCCCAGCTCGAGCTCGAGCATCGTCGCGAAGCGCGACAGGATGGAGACGCCGAGATCCCGGGCGACCGCCCGCTTGATCGCGCCGTTGCTCGCGAGCTCCATGACCGGCCGGCACCTGACGCCCGCCTGCTCGAGCGCCTCGTCCACCGTCTCGCGGGTCCCAGATCCCGGCTCGCGGACGATGAACGGCTCCCGTGCGAGCTCCGCGAGCGTGACGGACGCGCGCCCCACGAGCGCGTGGTGCGGCGAGGCGATGGCGATCAGCTCGTTGCCCAGGAACGGCTCGGCGGCCAGCGGCACCGCGGTGTCGGGCCACAGGCGGCCGCTGACGATGAAGTCCGCCTCGTTGGCGACCAGCCGGTCGTAGAGCCCGCGCCGGTTGTCCACCCCGAGGCTCAGCTCGACGTCCGGGTGCTCGCGCCGGAAGTCGCCCAGGAGGTCGGGCAGGACGTAGATCGCCACGGTCGTGTCGCCGGCGATCCGGATTCTCCCCCGGCGCAGTCCGCTGAGCTCGTCGAGCGCGATGCCCGCCGCCTCGAACTCGGCCACGATCCGCTGGGCGTGCGCGTGGAGCAGCTCGCCGGCCTGCGTGAGCTCGACCCGCCGGCCGACGATCTCCACGACGGGCAGCCCGACCGCGGTCGAGAGCGCCTTGAGCTGGTGCGAGACCGCGGGCTGGCTGAGGCCGAGCGCCTCGGCGGCCCGCGAGAACCCGCCGTGCTCGACGACCGCGACGAGGAGCCGCAGCTGGTGGACCGAGACGAGCTCGGCGAACCGCGGCCCGAGCGGCATCCTCGACCCGCGCGCCCGCTCGTCCATCGAAGCATCTTATCGGTTCTATCAACAAGATGCATTGGACTGCATCTGCTGAGGGACGTTAGGCTCCCCCAACCCCTGACCCCGCAGCGTCCGCCGAGGAGCCAGCCCCGATGCACCCGACCACGAGCCCGCAGCTCGACGGAGCCGAGCGCTATCGCGCCGGCGTCCTCAAGTACGCCCAGATGGGCTACTGGAACCCGGACTACATGCCCGGACCGACGGACGTCCTCGCCCTGTTCCGGATCACGCCCCAGGACGGCGTGGACCCGGAGGAGGCGGCGGCGGCCGTCGCGGGCGAGTCCTCCACGGCGACCTGGACCGTGGTCTGGACCGACCGGCTGACCGCGGCCGACGCCTACCGGGCGAAGGCCTACCGCGTGGACCCGGTGCCGGGCGCGCCCGGCCAGTACTTCGCGTACATCGCCTACGACGTCGAGCTGTTCGAGCCGGGCTCGATCGCCAACCTGTCGGCCTCGATCATCGGCAACGTCTTCGGCTTCAAGCCGCTCAAGGCCCTGCGCCTCGAGGACATGCGGCTGCCGGTGGCCTACGTCAAGACCTTCGACGGCCCGCCGACCGGGATCGTCGTGGAGCGCGAGCGGCTCGACAAGTACGGCCGGCCGCTGCTGGGCGCGACCGTCAAGCCGAAGCTGGGCCTCTCGGGGCGCAACTACGGGCGCGTGGTCTACGAGGCGCTCCGGGGCGGGCTCGACTTCACCAAGGACGACGAGAACACCAATTCCCAGTCGTTCATGCACTGGCGCGACCGGTTCCTGTTCGGGATGGAGGCGGTCAACCGCGCGTCGGCGGCAAG
The DNA here is from genome assembly GCA_021812735.1 of Chloroflexota bacterium. Next base: position 18,747 of record JAKAMV010000051.1, read on the forward strand.
CGGCGAGGTCAAGGGCCACTACTTCAACGTGACGGCGGGCACGATGGAGGCCATGTACGAGCGCGCCGAGTTCGCGCGCGACCTGGGCAGCGTCGTGGTGATGATCGACCTGGTCGTGGGGTACACCGCCATCCAGTCGATGTCCGCGTGGGCGCGCCGCAACGACATGCTGCTCCACCTCCACCGCGCCGGCCACTCGACCTACACGCGCCAGAAGACCCACGGCATGTCGTTCCGCGTCGTGTCCAAGTGGATGCGCCTCGCGGGCGTGGACCACATCCATGCCGGGACCGTGGTCGGCAAGCTCGAGGGCGACCCGAACTCCGTCCAGGGCTTCTACAACGTCCTGCGCGAGCCGCACAACGAGGTGGACCTCCAGCGGGGCCTGTTCTTCGAGCAGGACTGGGGCGGGCTGCGCTCGGTGATGCCGGTCGCCTCGGGAGGGATCCACGCCGGGCAGATGCACCAGCTCCTGGGCTACCTCGGCGACGACGTGGTCCTCCAGTTCGGCGGGGGCACGATCGGCCACCCGATGGGCGTCGCCGCGGGCGCGACCGCGAACCGCGTGGCGCTCGAGGCGATGGTCCTCGCCCGCAACGAGGGCCGCGACATCTGGTCCGAGGGCCCGCAGATCCTCGCCGATGCGGCCCGCTCGTGCCGGCCCCTCCAGGCGGCGCTCGACACGTGGGGCGAGGTCACCTTCGACTACGCGAGCACCGACACCCCCGACTTCGTGCCGACCCCCACGGCGAGCTAGGAGCCATCCGATGCGGCTGACCCAGGGCACCTTCTCCTTCCTGCCCGACCTCACCGACGAGCAGATCCGGGCGCAGGTCGAGTACTGCCTGGCGCACGGCTGGGCGATCTCGCTCGAGCACACCGACGACCCGCACCCGCGCAACACCTACTGGGAGATGTTCGGCCCGCCGATGTTCGACCTGCGCGACGCCGCGGGCGTCATGGGCGAGCTCGCGGACGTGCGGGCAGCCTTCCGCGACCGCTACATCAAGCTCAACGCCTTCGACGCCACGCGGGGGATCGAGTCGCTGCGCCTCTCGTTCATCGTGAACCGGCCGGCGCGCGAGCCGGGCATGGCGCTGGTGCGCGAGGAGGCGGCCGGCCGCTCGATCCGCTACACGGTGCGGACCTACGCCACCGACCGGCCCGAAGGCGACCGGTACCGGTGAACGCTGCGATGGACGCCCCCGTCGACCGCGCGCTCGACCTCGGCGCCGCCCTCGCCGCGTCGGGCGTCGAGGACATGATCGCCATGCTCGATGCCGAGCTGGTCGGGCTCGCGCCCGTCAAGACCCGGATCCGCGAGATCGCGGCGCTGCTGCTCGTCGAGAAGCTGCGCCGCGAGGTCGGCCTGGCAGGCGAGCCGCCGTCGCTCCACATGTGCTTCACGGGGAACCCGGGCACCGGCAAGACCACCGTCGCGCTGCGGATGGCGCAGATCCTCCACGGCCTGGGCTACCTGCGGAAGGGCCACCTGGTCGCCGTGACCCGCGACGACCTCGTCGGCCAGTTCATCGGCCACACCGCGCCCAAGACCAAGGAGGTCCTCAAGCGCGCGATGGGCGGCGTGCTGTTCATCGACGAGGCGTACTACCTCTACCGCCCGGAGAACGAGCGCGACTACGGCCAGGAGGCGATCGAGATCCTGCTCCAGGTCATGGAGAACCAGCGCGACGACCTGGTGGTGATCATGGCCGGGTACCGCGACCGCATGGACCGGTTCTTCGAGAGCAACCCCGGGCTGAGCTCGCGGATCGCGCACCACGTGGACTTCCCCGACTACACGGGAGACGAGCTCCACGCGATCGCCGAGCTGATGCTGGGAAAGCTCGACTACCGGCTGTCGCCCGAGGCCGACGCCGCGCTCGTCGAGTACATCGCGAGGCGCATGGCCCGGCCGAACTTCGCCAACGCGCGCTCGATCCGCAACGCGCTCGACCGTGCCCGGCTGCGCCACGCGAACCGCTTGTACCGCGACCGCGACGCACCGCTGACGCGCGAGGCGCTCATGACCCTCGAGGCGGCCGACCTGCGCGCCAGCCGCGTGTTCAGCGAGCCGGTCCCGACCGGCGGGGAGGCACCGTGACCACCGCCCGATCCCGGCGGCCCGCCGCCGCGCCCGTCGAGGCGGCGACGACCGCGCCCGCCGAGGCGGCGACGCCCGCCGCGCCTGCAGCGCCGGCAGCCGTCCCTGCGCCCGAGCCGCCCCAGACCCTGACCGAGTTCCTCATCGACGAGCAGCGCCGGGTCCCCCACGCCTCGGGCAGCTACACGGCGCTCGTCAACGACCTGCGCCTCGCCTGCAAGCGGATCGCCAACATCGTCGGCAAGGGGCAGCTCGCCGACCTTCACGGAAAGACGGGCACGACCAACGTCCAGGGCGAGGCCCAGGCCAAGCTCGACGTGGTGGCCGACGAGATCTTCTACCGCACGCACCTCCGCAGCGGCACCGTCGCCGCGATGCTGTCCGAGGAGCACGAGCACGTGCGGCCGATCCCGCCCGAGCACCCGCGGGGCCGGTACCTGCTCGCGTTCGACCCGCTCGACGGCTCGTCCAACATCGACGTCAACGTCTCGGTCGGGTCGATCTTCTCGGTGCTCGCCGACCCCGATCCCGACGCGCCCGTCGGCCCCTCGGCCTTCCTCCAGCCGGGGTCGCGCCAGGTGTGCGCGGGCTACGCGATCTACGGCCCGACCACGATGCTCGTGCTCACCCTGGGGCGCGGCGTCCACGGCTTCACGCTCGACCGGGAGATCGGCGAGTTCATCCTCACCCACCGCGACATGCGCATCCCCGAGCAGGCCAGCGAGTTCGCGATCAATGCGTCGAACTCGCGGCACTGGGAGCCGGCCGTGACGCGCTACGTCGACGAGTGCCTGGCGGGCGCCAACGGTCCGCGGGGCCGCGACTACAACATGCGCTGGGTCGCCTCGCTCGTGGCGGAGGCGCACCGGATCCTGCTGCGCGGGGGCGTGTTCCTGTACCCCCGCGACGACCGCGCATCGGCGCGCCGGGGCAAGCTGCGCCTGCTCTACGAGGCCAACCCGATCGGCTTCCTGGTCGAGCAGGCGGGCGGCCGGGCGAGCACCGGCGAGGTGCCGATCCTCGACGTCCAGCCCGAGTCTGTCCACCAGCGGACCGCGTTCGTCTTCGGATCGCGCGTCGAGGTCGAGCGCATCGAGGCCTACCACCGCGACCACAATGCCCCCCGCTACGACGCGCCGCTGTTCGGCTCGCGCGGGCTGTTCAGAACCGGAGGCAGGTGACCCGCCATGTCCACGCTAGATCGG
>JAKAMV010000766.1 GCA_021812735.1 Chloroflexota bacterium
GATCCTGCTTCTGGGCGGGACCTCCGAGATCGCCCTGGCCACGGCCCGCCAGCTGGCCGGCCAGCGCCCGGGGGTCGAGGTGGTGCTCGCCGCCCGTCCCGGAGACCGCCGGACGACGGCGGCGGCGGAGCTGGCCAGCCGCGGGGTCCGGGTCGCCGAGGTGGACCTCGACGCGACGGACCTGCCCTCCATCGAGCGCGCCGTCGCCGCCGCCTTCGACGCCGGGGGCGACATCGACGTCGCGGTCGTCGCGTTCGGGCTGCTCGGGGACCAGGAGCAGGCGTGGCAGGACCTTGCCGCCGCGATGGGCCTGGTCCAGGTCAACTACGCGGCCGCCGTGGCCTGCGGCGTGCTCGTGGCGGGGCGGATGCGCGAGCAGGGCCATGGGGCGATCGTCGCCCTGTCCTCCGTGGCGGGCCTTCGGCCGCGGCGGTCCAACTTCGTCTACGGCTCCACGAAGGCGGGGCTCGACGCCTTCTACTCCGGGCTGGGGACCGCGCTCGCCGCCGACGGCGTGCGCGTCATGGTGGTCCGGCCGGGGTTCGTGCGGACCCGGATGACCGCCGGCCTGAAGGCGGCGCCCCTGGCGCTGGAGCCCGAGCAGGTCGCGAGCCTGATCGCCGCCGGCCTGCGGGCCGGGCGGGACGTCGTCTGGGCGCCGCCGGCCATGCGCCCCGTGATGGTGGCGCTGCGACTCCTGCCGGGCCCGCTGTTCCGCCGCCTGCGCATGTGACGGCGGGCCGCGGGGCCGAGGCACCCGCGACGCCGGGCCGGACCGCGGGTCAGAGGTAGATCGAGCCCAGGAACCACAGCGCCCAGGCGGCCCCGAGCGCCAGCAGCACCCGGTCGCGGAGGATGACCTCCTCCGGCTCGCCCGCATCGCCGGCGTCGACCTTCACGGCGTACCGGAGCAGGGCCGCGACGAACGGGAGCAGCGAGACCAGGCTCCAGCCGCCCAGGGGCGTGTCGTGGATGGACGAGGCCCACAGCGCATAGGTCGTCACGAGGACGCCGGCGGACATCGTCCACGTGAACCGCAGGTAGGACGGCGTGTACCGCGTGAGGACCGGGCGCGTGACCGCCGTTCCGTCGTCCACGAGCGACATCTCGCTGTACCGCTTCCCCGCGACCATGAACAGCGACCCGAAGCCGACCGCGAGCAGGAACCACGACGAGAGGTCAACGTGCGTCGCCACCCCGCCGGCGATCGCCCGGAGCAGGAAGCCCGACGCCACGGACAGCAGCTCGACGACGGGCACGTGCTTCACGCCCGCGCTGTAGAGCAGCTGGACGGCCTCGTACAGCGCCACCACCCCGAGCAGCTGCCAGCCGGCCGTCGCCGCGACGATCAGCGCCGCCGTCAGGGCGACCGCCGCGGCGACGATGGCAGCACGCTCGGAGAGCTCCCCGCTCGCCACGGGACGGTGCCGCTTGGTGGGGTGGGCGCGGTTGGCCTCCATGTCGACGGTGTCGTTGACCAGGTACACGCCCGACGAGGCAAGGACGAAGGCCAGCAGGGCGACCGTCTCGGCCACAACTGCCCCGGGCTGGAAGGCGACGCCCGCCGCCACGGGCGCGGCCAGGACGAGGACGTTCTTGGCCCACTGGCGGGGACGGACCGCTCGCGCCAGCGCCCGCACGGACGTCACGATCAGCCCCCCGGCCGAGGCGCGGGCTGGCGCACCGCGGATCGGCCCCGCCCGGCGGCGCGCCAGGCGGGGTTGCCGCCACCGGCCCACCAGCCGGCCGCGACGCCGATGATCGCCCCGCCGACGACGTCGCTCGGGTAGTGCACGCCCACGACCAGCCGGCTCGCCATCATCACGGGGATGGCGGCGAGCGTCGAGCGCCGGCCGAGCAGCCGCGAGTACGCCACGGCCGCCGCCGTCGTCGAGGCGGCGTGCGAGGAAGGGAAGCCGAAGCGCCCCGGGGTACGGACCAGGACCAGGATGCGCGGGTCGGTTGGCCGCGGCCGGCGGACGAGCCGCTTGAGCAGCACGCTCAGGGCGTGAGCACCGAGGACCGCGGCGGTGGCCCGAAGCCAGCGCCGGCGCTGCGGCGGGTGGAGTGCCGCCCCGGCCAGCCCGAGCGCGACCGGCCCCAGCGCGTGCTCGCCCGCCCGGCTCAGGAGGACCGCCCCGCGGCGGACGCCCGGCGAGGTGGCCAGCGCCTGGGCCCGCACGACGACGGCGACCTCGCGGGCGCGCCCGGTCGCGAGGCTGCCGGGCGGGGGCGGCGCGACAACTCGTGCCGGCCCCGTCCGTCCCCTGGCGTCAGCGCCCATGCCGTCCCCGCTCACCGCCTCCGGGGCTCAGCGGGCCATGACCGCGATGAAGTCCCGCGACGACGGCTGCAGGTACCGGTAGGGGTTCGGCTGCTCGTCGGGCGTGAGCATGTGCGGCACCGCCACAGCCTTGCTCGGGTGCGTGTAGGTGATGAAGTTGGTCCACGCGGGGTTGATGTCCAGCTCCATGGCGCGCACCGCCCCCGCGGCCTGGGCGATGCGGGCGAGGCTGCCGGCCGACAGCGCCGGCCCGACGATGAACACCAGCGAGCCGTCCGCGCGGATCCCGATCGCGGTCCGCCACACGAAGAAGGCGCCCGTCAGCGTCTTCCCCCAGGTCAGCGTCGTGGTGCTGTTGACGAGGGGCGAGACCTGGCCGTTGTCCACCAGCAGGACGAGGTTCTGGCGCACCGCGGCGACGTCCGGGCCGGGCGCCGCCGTGCCCCACTTGACGATGTCCACATGGCCGTCCTTGTAGAACACCATCGACGCCGCGCCGGCCTTGAGCGGCACGGCCGCCTGGCCGTCCGCCCACCAGCCGCCGTTGGCGTCGTCGAGCCGGAACCCCGAGTTGAACGTCGCCAGCAGGCTGCTGCGCTGCGCGGGCAGGACCTGCGTCGCCTGCGACCAGCCGGAGCCCCCGGGCAGCTGGTAGCCGGGGTGCAGGACCAGCTTGACCTGGCTCTGGTCGATCCAGACCACGCCAGCGAGATAGCTCGTGTGCTGGGCGTCGGGCCGCAGGAAGGCGGCGCGCAGCACCGGCTGGCCGTTGAGCTTGTCGAGCGTCTGCCAGGTCCCCTCCCTGGGCAGGGGCGGGCTGACGAGCGGCGGGATCGGATCCGGCGCCGTCGTCACGCTGGCCGTGGGATCCGGGCTGGCCGTGGGATCCGGGCTCGCGACGCCCGCCGATGCCGAGCCTGACGAGGCGGGCGACGACCCGCTCGCCGCGGGAGCGCCCGACGCCCCTCCCTGGCCAGCGTCCGACAGCAGCGGGGCGACCGATGGGATCCCGCCCGCCACGCTCCCGCCGACCTTCGGCGGATCCACCTGGTACTGGACCTGCTCCAGGGCGCCGACGACGAACCCGAGCCCATTGGATCGGGCCCACTCGGCCACCCGTGCGTCAACCGGGTCCGTCCCCGGGGCGAGGAGGGCGCCGCCGAGCGACCAGGCGAGCCACAGCACGGCGATCGCCAGCAGGCCCGCTGCGCCGAGCCACACGCGGCGATGGCGCGACTGGGCGCCTCCCCGTCCTCGGGATCGGCGCGGCGGTTGGGCGATTGGTCGATCGTCTCGGTGCACTCTGACCTGCCTGGGGGTGGGATTCGACGGAATGCGCCCTCGAGGGCCCGGCGGAGTGTATCGCCGGAACGTGAATCGTCCGTGAGAGCCGGATGTGGGAGGCCACACTGCCCCGGACGGGGTGTCGGGGAGACCGCTCAGCGCTCGAGGGCCGCGCGCACGGCGTCGGCGAGCGACTGGCGCGTGAACGGCTTCTCCAGGACGGCGGCAGCGATCGCCGCGTCGCCCGCGTCGAACGCGTCGGCGAACCCCGACATGAGGGCGGCGCGAAGGCCCGGCCAGGTCGCTCGTGCCACCCGGACGAGCTCAGGGCCCTGCATCCCGGGCATGCGGACGTCGGCCAGCAGCAGGTCCGGCGTGGGCCCGGACGCGAGCATCTCGAGAGCCTCGCGTGCGGACCCGGCCGTCCGGACCAGGTAGCCGAGCCCCTCCAGGTACCGCCGGGCCACGTCGCGGGTCGTCGGCTCGTCCTCGACGAGGAGGACGGCCTCCGTCCCCCCGATCGGGACCTGGGCCAGCGGGTCCGCCGGGGCGGCCATCGCGGCCGGGACCGCGGGGAGGTCGATCACGAACGAGGTGCCCTTCCCGGGGGCGGAGGTCACACGGATAGCGCCCCCGGCCGCCCTCACGAAGCCATACACCATCGACAGGCCGAGCCCGGTCCCGCGCCCCGGTCCCTTGGTGGTGAAGAACGGCTCGTAGATCCGGGCCAGCGTCGCCTCGTCCATGCCCGCCCCCGTATCCCTCACGCGCAGGCGAAGCAGGTCGCCCAGCCGCTCCACCCCGACCTCGAGCACGCCGCCGTCGGGCATGGCGTCGCGTGCGTTGAGGGCCAGGTTGACCACGGCCTGTTCGAGCTGTGCCGGGTCGGCGAGGACGTGCCCCAGCCCGGGCGGCAGGTCGGCCCGGAGCTCGACCTGCTCGCCGAGGAGGTGGCGGAGCAGCCCGGCCGCCCCGTCGATGACAACGGCCGGATCGATCCTCGCCCGCGCCACCGGCTGCCGGCGGGTGAACACCAGGAGCTGGCGGGTGAGGCTCCCCGCGCGGTCGACAGCCCGGAGCAGCTCGTCCATGTCGGACCGGGCCTGGGTGCCCGGCGCCAGCGCCTCGCGCACGAAGTCGGCGTAGCCGCGGATCGCGGCGAGCAGGTTGTTGAAGTCATGGGCGACGCCGCCGGCGAGCTGTCCGAGCGCCTCCAGTCGCTGGCCCTGGCGCCGCTCG
>JAKAMV010000767.1 GCA_021812735.1 Chloroflexota bacterium
ACGACCGCCTCAAGTGGGACCTGGCGCGGCTGGCGGCGAACCTCGACCAGCTCCTGCCGGGCGGCCTCGGCGAGCCCATGCCGTTCGGCGGCGACGAGCCACTGGGGCTCGAGTCCACGCTGGAGCAGCTGGATCGGCTCCAGGCGCTCGACGCCCTCGAGGGGCAGCTCGACGGGACGACGGGGCCGGGCGAGCTCGGCTCCATCGACCGTCGCCAAATTGCGGACCTGCTCGGGCCGGACGCCGTCCGCGACCTCGACGCCCTCGACGAGGTCACCGACCGCCTCGAGCGCGCCGGGTACCTCGAGCGCCACGGCAAGCGACTCGAGCTGACGCCGCGGGCAACGCGGCGGATCGGCCAGAAGGTCCTCGACGAGCTGTTCGCGCGCCTCAAACGCGACGCGTTCGGCGGGCACCGGCTGGAGCGGCCCGGGCAGGGCGGCGACCGCGAGGAGACGAGCAAGCCGTTCGCCTTCGGCGACCCGTTCCACCTCGACCTGCGGGCGACGCTGGGCAACACGCTCCGCCGCGAGGAGAACGCCCCGGCGGCGCGAGGCAGGGGCCCGCTCCGCCTCCGCCCCGACGACTTCGAGGTCTACCGGACCGAGCACACGACGTCGTCGGCCACGGTGCTGCTGCTGGACATGAGCCGCTCGATGCTGCTCCGGGGCTGCTACCTCGCCGCCAAGCGCGTGGCCATCGCGCTCGACACGCTGATCCGGACGGAGTTCCCGCGCGACCACCTCGCGATCGTCGGCTTCGCGTACACCGCCCGGGAGCTGCGCCCTGACGCGCTGGCCAGCCTCTCGTTCGACGGGTTCGAGTACGGGACGAACCTCCAGCACGCGCTCCGCCTGGGCCGCCGGATCCTCGCCCGGACCCGCGCGGCGAACCGCGAGATCATCGTCGTGACCGACGGCGAGCCGACGGCCCACTTCGAGGACGGCCGCGTCGAGTTCTCCTACCCGCCGACGATGCGGACGATCAACGCCACGCTGCGCGAGGTCGTCCGGTGCACGAAGGACGGCATCACGATCAACACCTTCATGCTCGACCGGACGCCACCGCTCACCGACTTCGTGGGCTCCGTGACCGAGCTCAACCGAGGGCGCGCCTTCTACGCGGAGCCCGAGCGGCTGGGCGAGTACGTGCTGGTGGACTTCGTGCGCCGGCGGACGACGCGGATCCGCTGACGGCTTCGCCTGGGGGCGCTGGACTCGGCGGGTGCGGGCGCCGTTGTCGCCATGCTCCGCGGAGATCAGCGCGTAGGCGACGGCTCGGCGGCGCCCACCAATGCCGCTGGTATCCGCGCGGATCGTTCCCGAGGGGCCGGCGCCTCGGCGTCCGCCCACCAACGCCGTTGGTATCCGTCGCGCCTCCAGCAGCGCTGTGCAGTGGCGCACCATCCCCGTTGGTAGGAATCACGCGGAGGCGGCGATTCCGTTCCCCGCTACCAACCGCGGTGGTGGGCGAGGGCGGCCGCCCGCGCACGGGGCGATCGCGAGCGTCGTCGCGCTGTCGGTGGTCGCGAGGTAGGGTTCTGCGGTTCGGGGCCCTCGGCGGCGCACGGTGTAGAGTCGCCGACGTGCTGCCGTCTCCGATGCTCCCGCCGGCCATCGATCTGCGCGGCGTGCACCGGAGCTTCGGCCAGGTCCGGGCGGTGGACGGGATCGACCTGCGCATCGAGCTCGGCGAGATCGCCGCGCTGCTGGGGCCGAACGGCGCCGGCAAGACGACCACCATCGACATGATCCTCGGGCTCGGCAAGCCCGACGCGGGCACGGTCGGCGTGCTCGGCATGGAGCCGGCGGACGCCGTGTCGCGCGGGCTCATCTCGGCGGTGATGCAGACGGGGGGGCTGCTGCGCGACCTCACGGTTCGCGAGACGGTGCGCCTCACCGCATCGGTCTTCGCCCAGGCGCTGCCGGTCGACGAGGTCCTCGAGCGCGCCGGCATCGTCGGCATCGCCGACCGGCTCGTCGGGAAGTGCTCGGGCGGCGAGCAGCAGCGGCTGCGGTTCGCGCTCGCCCTCCTGCCGGACCCCGCGCTCATGGCGCTCGACGAGCCGACCGCGGGGATGGACGTCGAGGGCCGGCGCGACTTCTGGTCAGCGATCCGCCGCGACGCCGAGCGCGGCCGCACGGTGCTCTTCGCGACCCACTACCTCGAGGAGGCCGACGCCTACGCCGACCGCGTGATCCTGCTGCGCCGCGGCCAGATCGTCGCCGACGGCACCGCGGCCGAGGTGCGCAACCTCTCGAGCGGCCGCTCCGTGCGCGCGACGCTGGCCGGCGCCGACGCGGCGGCCCTCGAGCGCCTGCCGGGCGTCCGCTCGGTGGAGGTCCGCGGCGAGCGGGTGCTGATCCAGACCACCGATTCCGACGCCGTGGCGCGGTATCTGCTCACCTCGACCGCCGCGTCCGACCTCGAGGTGGTGGCGCAGAACCTGGAAGACGCGTTCCTGGCCCTCACCGGCGACGAGCCGGCCCAGGGCGCCGCTGTCCCGGCGGGCGCCACCGCGCAACGCGAGGGTGCGGCGTGACCCGGACGTCGCCCGCGGCACCTGCCTTCGACGAGCGCAGGGTTCCGCGGCTCGGGGGCTTCAACCTGACGTTCCTCGGGATCGAGATCCGGCGCCTCCTGCGGAACCGGCGGACGGTCATCGTGACGCTCGTCGTCCCGGTCGCGGCGTTCCTCCTGTTCCGGTCCAACAAGCGCCTCGTCGCGATCGGCGGGACGGAGTTCGCAGCGGCGAGCACGATGGTCGGCATCGCCGTGTACGGGGCGATGCTGGCGGCGACCTCGGGCGGCGCGATGGTCTCGATCGAGCGGTCGCTCGGCTGGAGCCGCCAGCTGCGACTCACGCCACTGCGGCCGGCCGCCTACGTCCTGATGAAGATCGCGATCGCGATGCTGCTCGGCCTGACGTCGGTCGTGGTCATCTACGTCCTGGGCGCCGTCGACGGGGTCCAGATGGGCCTTGGCGCGTGGCTGCTCAGCGGCCTCCTCGCGTGGGCGACGTCGTTCGTGTTCGCCGCCTTCGGGCTGTTCATGGGGTACCTGCTGCCGTCGGAGAACGTGATGCAGATCATCGGCCCGGTGCTGGCGGTGTTCTCGCTCTTCGGCGGCCTGTTCGTGCCGGTCGCCTTGATGCCGTCGGCCATGCGGGGGCTCGCGCCGTGGATGCCCACCTACGGCCTCGCCGAGATCGCCCGGTTCCCGCTGCTGGGCGGCTCATTCGACCCGACCTGGCTCGTGAGCGTGATCGTGTGGACCGGCCTCTTCTCGTCGGCAGCGATGATCCTGTTCCGCCGGGACACGCGCCGGGTCTGACGGGTCTGCCGGCGCGACACCCGCGCGACGGTTGCGACAAGGAGGAGACGACGCTCAGAGGGAGGCTGCCTCCCGCCCCCGCGGGCGAGCCGGATCGCGCACCGGACAGCGACGTTCACGCGACCGACCCGACGGTCGACACCTCGTGAACGCCCGTGGTCCGAAGCCTGGCCGACGTTCCGCCACTACAACTGACGATCGGGCGGACGGGAGCGAGCCTCAGCCGGCCGACGCCTCAGTTCGTCGACTTCGCCTCCGCGTCCCCGTCCGTGCCCACCCGTGCCGTGTGCGCGGTGGCTCGGCTCCGGTCCAGCTCCTCCGGGCGCGCGATCGCGTCGAGCACCGCGTTGAGCTCCGCGCCCACGAGGAGGATGATCGCGGTCACGTACAGCCAGGTCAGGAGGACCACCGCGCCCGCCAGGGCGCCGAACGTCGCCCCGGAGTTCGCCATGTTCGCGAGGTAGACCGAGAAGGCCCAGGTCGCGATCAGCCAGCCCACCGTGAACAGCAGCCCGCCCATCGCTACCCGGCGCCACGGCAGCGTCAGGTTGGGCGCCACGCGGTACAGCATCACGACGGCCAAGAGCAGGAGCGCGAAGGCGATCGCCCAGCCGGCCAGCGTGAGCACAGGGCCCAGCGCGGCCCCGAGCCCAAGCGCCGAGAGGACCTGCTGGCTGAACAGGTTGCCCACGACGAACAGCACGAACGCGCCGATCACCGCGACCGCGCCCACCAGCGTCAGGCCGAGGGCGATCGCGTAGCGGCGCCAGAACGGCCGGCTCTCCTCGACGCCGTACGCCTGGTTGGTGGCCAGCATCACCGCGCTCACGCCTGCGGACGCCAGGCACAGCGCCACGATGGCGCCGAACGTGAGCAAGCCGACCGATCGCGTCGCCGTGATGGCCCTTACCTCCTGCTCGACGAGGCTCGACGCGGTGGACGGCAGCGACGAGCCGATGCCGCTGATCAGCTGGCCCGCGGGGTCGCGGATCCCGATCCAGCCTGCGACGAAGCCGCTCAGGGCCGTCAGGAACAGGAAGAACGGGAACAGCGCCATGAAGAAGCGATAGGCGAGGGCCGCCGCCAGCTCGAGCACCTGGTGGTCAACCGTCTGCTTGACGACAGCCACCGTGATGTCGACGGCGCGGCGGGCCGTTCCCGCTTCGCGGGCTCGCTCGATGGGTCGGTCGAGGTCGGCTCGGGTCAGGTCCATGGGGGCACGGTAGGCAGTCCAGCCGTCAATGAGAAGTTTCTTGGCCGCCAACGGCCTTGCGTCCCCATCGCGTCGTGGCCTGCGGGACTGCAGCGACGGGGCGCCAACCGGCCGGCCTCGGGTCCGGCAACCGGCCTAGGGGAGCATGTCCACCGCTCGCCCGATGTGCAGCGCGTAGTCCGGCATCTGGCGCTCGTACGAGCTCTCCATGAGCGGCGACGAGATCATGAAGTCGGCTGACGCACGGTCGCAGGCG
>JAKAMV010000768.1 GCA_021812735.1 Chloroflexota bacterium
GAGGCCCAGGCCAAGGGCTATGCGGAAGCCGACCCGACCGCCGACGTCGAGGGGCTCGACGCGGTCAACAAGCTCGTCATCCTCGCCCGTCTCGCCTTCGGCCTCTGGATCCCGCCCGAGGCCGTGTCGAACTGCCCGGGGTCCACCAGCGGCAAGCCCGGCGCGTCCGGCATCACGGGCGTCACCGCCGAAGACGTGGCGGCCCTCGGCGCCGAGGGCAGGACGCTGCGCCTGATCGCGACGACCCGGCTCGCCGAGGACTGCGCCATCGAGGCCTCGGTCGTCCCCACAGCGGTCCCGGCCGGGTCGCCGTTCGGCCGCTGCAACGGCGTGCTCAATCGGGTCGAGGTGGACGCGGAGCCGGTCGGGCGGGTCGCGTTCGAGGGGCCCGGAGCTGGTGGGGCGGCCGCTGGAGCCGCCGTGCTCTCGGACCTCGTGTCGATCGCCCGGGGGCTGGGCTCGACGTGGGGCGGCGCGGTCCGGGCGGAGGGCGGCGCCGACGTCCCAGTCCGCCCCGTGGACGGCGAGTGCGTCGCCGCGCCGTCGGGTGCCTGCTATCCGGTCGGGGACTGACCGACATGGCCCGCACCCCGGTCGCAGGCCACTGGCAGACCCACGGCGACTGGTCGCCGGTCCTGGGCCGGCGGTTGGTCGTTGACGTGCCTGCCTCCACCGCCAACCTAGGTGCCGGGTACGACTGCCTGGGCTTGGCGCTGGAGCTGTGCAACCGGGTCGAGGTCGAGGCCGTCGCAGGCGACGGGTTGGTCGAGCTCGCGACCACCGGCGAGGGCGCCGGCGAGCTCCGCGGCGAGCGGTCCGACCGCTTCGTGATGGGGCTCGAGGCGGCCATCGAGGCGCAGCTCGGGCCGCGGCCGCCGGAGATCGGCTGGCGCATCTCGGCGCACAACCGCATCCCGCTGTCGCGCGGGCTGGGGTCGTCTGCCGCGGCCGCCGTGGGTGGCGTGTGGGCCGGAAACGTGCTGGGTGGCGGAACGCTGGCGATGCCGGCCATGCTGCGCCTGGCCGCCGGCATCGAGGGCCACCCGGACAACGCGTCGGCGGCGCTCATGGGCGGCTTCGTCGTGTCGGCCCACCTGGGCCCGCGCGTGGAGGCGGTGCGGTTCGACGCGCCCGAGGGGCTTCGTGCCGTGCTGTTCATCCCCGACCGCCGGCTGTCCACCGCCGACATGCGCCGGGTCCTCCCGGCCGAGGTGCCGCTGCGCGACGCGGTGTCCAACATGAGCCGCATCGCGATCGGCGTGGCGGGGATCGCGTCCGGGCGCTGGGACCTCCTCGCCGATCTCACTGTTGACCGCATCCACGAGCCGTACCGCTCGGTGGCCTACCCGCAGCTGCCGCGCCTGACGGGCGCCGCGCGGGCGGCCGGCGCGCTGGGCGCGTTCCTCTCGGGCGCGGGTTCCACGGTGCTGGCGTTCGTTGCGCCCGACGCGGACGCGGCACCGGTCGAGGCGGCGCTGCGAGATGCGGCCGACGGCGCGGGGCTGTCAGGCCAGACGCGGATCGTGGGGCCGCGCAACCGGGGACCGGAGCTCGTCGAGGGCGCCTGACACCCAGGTCGGCCGATGCTCGCGGTCAGGCTGATCCAGCGGTCAGGCTGATCCAGCGGTCAGGCTGATCCAGCTGATCGACCCGGCTGATCCAGCTGATCGACCCGGCTGATCCAGCTGATCGACCCAGGGGCGCGGGGCGTCGGGCTGGAGCGGGGCTGGCGCGGGGCGGGCGCGGGGTTGCCCCGACCTGCCTCCCAGACCCGCCCTCTGAAGGCCCGCCGCCGCTGAGTCATCGCAGACTCGAATCCCCGCCCGGTGAGCGCGACCCACCCGGCGAACCCCGACTTGGGACCGTCTCCCGTGATGGGAGCGTGGCGGTTCGAGTCTGACGCGACTCAAGCCTGCCGCGCGCCGCCGGCGGCGGCGAGGGCGAGTGCGCGGCGCGCTGGCGGCGAGGGCCGAGTGGGTGGCGAGAACCGAGTGAGTCGCCGCGGTTCGAGTCTGACGCGACTCAAGCCTGCGGCGCGCCGCCGGCGGGGCAGGGCCGAGTGCGCGGCGCGCCGCAGGCGGGGCAGAGGCGAATCCGCGAATGGCGCGCGTGCGTCACGCCGCGAGCCCGCCCTTGGCGCCCTACCCACGCTCGGGCGCCGCGGACGCGACTCGATCGACGCCCGCGGCGACGCCCGACGCGGTCGTCCACGCTCGGCGAGCCGCGGTTTGACTCGGATGAGACCCGATCGGGCAGCCAGACTGCCGCAACCGGAGCTAGGGGAGGCGCACCGCGGGCGTTGCCGTCCCGGGCTCGACGAAATCGTCGGGCTCAGGCTCCCCGCGGACCAGCGTGACCGGGACCACCCCGGCCCACACGGGCCACGTCTCGTCGCCCGGGTCGTCGTGGGCGCCCTCGTCGCGGAGCTTCGCCGACGCCTCGGTGAGGTCAACGTACATCACGCCGGTCTCCCTGC
The DNA here is from genome assembly GCA_021812735.1 of Chloroflexota bacterium. The sequence continues at coordinate 2,477 of JAKAMV010000768.1, forward strand.
GCTCCTTCTGGGTCATGGGCCGGAGCTGGGCCCAGCGGCCGGGGTAGAGCGCCTCGATCAGGCTCTCGAGCGCGTGCTCGATGTGCGCGGGCTCGCTGACCAGGTGCGCCGTACCGAGGATCACGACCGAGCGGAAGTTGACCGAGTGGTTGGTGGCAGAGCGGGCCAGCACCAGTCCGTCGAGGTGGTAGAGCGTCACGCAGACCGGGCTCGCGTCCGCCACCCGGAGCAGGCGGCTGCCCGCCGATCCGTGCCAGTAGACGCGGTCGCCCTCGCGCCAGACGTTGGTCGGGATCGCGTACGGCTGGCCGTCCTGGACGAAGGCCACGGTCCCGATGACCGAGGCGTCGATGATCGCGTCGATCGTCGCGCGGTCGTACCGGCCGCGCATCGGCTTGCGGCGGAGGCGGACGCGATCGCTGGCGGGAGGCGTGGGATCGGCGGGCTGGTCCGACAAGGCAGGCGAGCTGTCGCTCACCGGCGGTACAGGATCCAGAGGGAGAGCGCCACCGCGTAGGATGGGGCGCCGTAGCCCATCTGGGGTTGCTGCATCCCCATCTGGGTGCCGATGCCGCCGATATTGGCGATCCGCCAGCCGTCGGCCGCGCGCCGCGAGGCGTCGGCTGCCACCCAGTCCCAGAGTGCGTCGCCGAGCGTGGTGTCGGCCGTGACCAGAAGCTGGTCCTCGCCGATGAGCCGTTCCTTCATGGCCCCTCCTTGATGGTGTGGACCCTCAGCCTAGCGCGACGGCGGCTCCCGGATCGCCCGCTCGTCACGGCCGGCCGTTCGCTACACGGTCAGCACCTCGTCGTCTGGCTCGGCTGTCACGCCGAACCCGCCGAAGAGCGTCCGGTAGCGGATGGTGAGCACCGGGCCCGGGTCGCCGTCCTCGGGCTGCGGCGCCATCGACCCCGCCCCGCCGAAGATGGCGACGCCCCGCATCCGGACGCGCCAGTCCTCGGGCACGCGCAGCTGCATCCCGCCGAAGACGGTCCAGACGTCGAGGTGCGCGCCGGAGGGGTCCAGCGTCGCCCCGCGGAGGTCGATGTCAGCGCCGCCCTGCCAGGAGATGAGCCGCCCGCCGCGGAACGCCTTCGCCTCGGACCGGAACTTGCGGCCGCGCAGGATCGTGGTCAGGTCGAGCTCGTCGTCATCCGGCTCCGTGTCGTCGGGGAACCGGCCGCGCTTGGCGAGGGCCACGATGGCCGACACCATTGACAGGGCGGTGACCGCGACCGTGAACGCGACCAGCAGCCTGACCAGGATTCGGACCAGGCGCACCATCGGCCTCCTACTCGTCGGGCTCTGTGTTGTCCGGGTGCTGTGTGTCGCCCGCGCGGCGGGAGGCGCCCTGGGCCGGAGGGGTCCACGAGCGGTCGGCGTAGCGCATCTGGCGCGCCAGCAGCTCGTCGGAAAGGCGGACCGCCTCCTCGCGCAGCAGCGCGCGCTCGTGCTCGGCCTCCTCGGCGGCGGCCTCGGCCGAGTCCAGCGGCGCTCGGGCCGTCCCCTCGGCCTCGTCGGCACCGCCCCCGAACATGCGTCGCAGGAAGCTCATGTCGCGGTCCTCATCTCGCGACCCCCATGAAGCCCAGTGTCTCCGCCCACGCGCGATCGCTCGCGTCGGCGAACTCCGCGGCCTTGCGGTCGAAGAAGGAGTGCGGAGCCCCATCGTACGTGGTGAGGCAGTGCTCGATCCCGGCTTCGGTCAGCGCTCGCTCGAACGTGGCGACGGCATCGGCCGAGATGCCCTCGTCCGCGCCGCCGAAGATGCCCAGGACCGGGCAGGTGAAACTCGAGGCGACGTCGGCGGGGGCAGGCGTGTCGTTGCGGGCCTGACCGGTCGGCCACCCGTAGAACCCGATCACGCCCGCGAGGTCGAGATCCGCCATGCCGGCGGTGAGGAAGGCGAGTCGGCCGCCGAAGCAGAAGCCGGTGGTGTAGAGGCGATCAATGCTCGAGTCCTGCCGGAGGCGCCTGGCTGCGGCGTGGATGTCGGCCGCCAGGCCCGCGTACGTCGTGGCAGCGGCGTGCGGCATGTACTCGAAGTCCGGCCCGCGGTCACCGATGCCCCCGGTGCGGCCGAAGTAGTCGATCGCGATCGCGTCCACCCCGCGCTCCGCGAAGCGCTCGGCGAGCTCCCTGTAGTACGTGCGCAGGCCGCGGACGTCGGGGAGGATCACGACCCCAGCTCCCGTGGGATGCGCGGCGAGGGCCTCGTAGGCGGCGAAGCGGTTGCCGTCGGCGGCCTCCAGCTGCACCCCCTGCGCGTCGCGCATCCCCGACGGGTCGGGGACGATGGGCGGGCGCGAGGCGTGGTCGAAGCA
>JAKAMV010000052.1 GCA_021812735.1 Chloroflexota bacterium
GCTCGCGGAGGCACGTCTTCACCGCTTCGCTGGCGCCCTCACGTGCAGTCTTGAAGTCCGCGTCGCTGAAGAGTCGAGCCTTCTCCTCCAGATCCCTGATCAGGTCTTCATCCGTCCTGGTCTGGTCGTGGCCAAGAAGTGAAAGCACGCGCGCACGAAGCAGGAGCTGGATGACGTCGTGGTCTATTTTCACGCCCCGCCGCAACACGAGGGCGTTGAAGACCATGAGTCCGGTGGTCTCCGGGTCGTAGCTCGGGACGGGCCGACCTGGCTGGCCGAACCTCAGCGTGCGCTTGATGATGAACGACCCATACGCCTCCAGCGTCGGAACGAGTGCTCGGTGTGAGCCGTCGGCTCTGGGGTAGGGGACGGTGTCGACATTGAACTCGTCCAGCATCTCGATTCGCTCGTTCTCGGCGGCGTCCCTCAGGAACGCGAAGGCGGGGCGGGCGGGGCTGCAGTACTGCCTGGTGAGCTTGAACAGCCGCTGCAGCTCCGCATCCTTGAACGAGAAGCCGAAGAACACGACGCGGTGGTGCTGGAGGAACGCCCTCAGCTGGTTCGCCAGTGGCGATCCATCGAGGTATAGGTCGTCATAGTCCTTTGTCGTCAGGATCATCCGTCCGGCAGGCTCGGGATGCTCCAGCGAGCCATGGACATGCCATATGAGGTTGGATGCGCCGCCGGACACCTTCCGGATCTCGTCGGCGGCGTTCCCGACCGACACCCACCCGCGTGCCTTCGGGTGAAGGGCACTTTCGATCAGCGAGTCGTAGTTCGTCGTGATGTACCCGGCGAACGGCCAGTCCGAGACGAGGTCAAGGGCACGTCCCGGACGTCGAGGGGCCCCGGCCAAGACCTCCCTGACGTGCGCTTCCAGCGCGGGGCGGCCTATCACCGCCTCGATCGCCCCAAGACACCGCGGCCAGTCCTGGTCTTGACGTCCTCGGCCGTACGACTTTGTCGCCTCGACGGTTGTCAGAGTGTCGCCCGCGAGACGACCCGTGATCCCGTCGACTAGCTGCTCCCAGCCCGGCAGCCCCGCTTCCGCCGACAGGCCCGAGCCGACGAACGCCCACGCCTGCCCGGAGTTGACAAGCTCGATCAGGTCGGTTCGGAGCATCGGTGGTCCCTCGAGTTCTGATGGCCTCGAGCCTAGCATCGCCGCAACACCCAAGGTGTGAACGGGCGCGGCCCGATACGATGAGCCATTGCGGTACAGTCCGGTTGACCGGCCAGCGCGCGGGAGGGTGATTGCGTATGCCACGCGGGCGCGGCAAAGGCAACGGGCAGCTAGACTCAGGCGAGCTGGGTTTCGAGCGCCAACTATGGGCCGCCGCGGACGCCCTGCGCAACAACATGGACGCGGCCGAGTACAAGCACGTCGTCCTCGGGCTGATCTTCCTCAAGTACATCAGTGACGCGTTCGAGGCGAAGCACGCCGCGCTCGAGGCTTCGCGCGCCGAGGGCGCCGATCCCGAGGACCCCGATGAGTACCGCGCCGAGAACATCTTCTGGGTGCCCAAAGAAGCCCGCTGGTCTCACCTGAAGGCGAGCGCCCCCCAACCCACCATCGGCACCCTCGTTGACGACGCGATGAGTGCCATCGAGCGCGACAACTCGACGTTGAAGGGTGTGCTCCCCAAGGACTACGCGCGACCGGGTCTCGACAAGCAGCGCCTGGGTCAGCTCATCAACCTCGTCTCGGACATCGGCCTGGGCAGCCCGGCCGACCGGGCCAAGGACGTCCTGGGTCGCGTCTACGAGTACTTCCTTGCCCAGTTCGCCAGCGCCGAGGGCAAGAAGGGCGGCCAGTTCTACACCCCCAGCCACGTCGTGCGCGTGCTGGTCGAGATGCTGGCCCCCTACCGGGGCCGCGTGTACGACCCCTGCTGCGGCTCGGGTGGCATGTTCGTCTCCAGCGAGAAGTTCATCGAGGCCCACCAGGGTCGCCTGGGCGACATCAGCATCTACGGCCAGGAGTCGAACTACACCACCTGGCGCCTGGCCAAGATGAACCTCGCCATCCGCGGCATCGATGCCCAGATCGCCCACGGCGACACGTTTCACAACGACCGCCACCCCGACCTGAAGGCCGACTACATCCTCGCCAATCCGCCCTTCAACGACTCCGACTGGCGGGGCGAGCTCCTGCGTGACGACAAGCGCTGGGTGTATGGGGTCCCGCCGGCGGGCAACGCGAACTTCGCCTGGGTGCAGCACTTCATCAGTCACCTTGCCCCGACGGGGATCGCTGGGTTCGTCCTGGCCAACGGCTCGATGTCGGCCAACCAGTCGGGCGAGGGCGAGATCCGCCGGAACATCGTCGAGGCCGACCTGGTCGACTGCATGGTCGCCCTGCCCGGCCAGCTCTTCTACTCGACCCAGATCCCGGTCTGTCTCTGGTTCCTGGCGCGCGACAAGCGCAACGGCCGCTTCCGGGACCGGCGCGGCGAGACGCTCTTCATCGATGCCCGCGCACTGGGCACGCTGGTCGATCGCACACACCGCGAGCTGACCGACACCGATGTCGCGAAGGTGGCGGGCGCCTACCACGCCTGGCGCGGTGACCCGGGGGTCGGTGAGTACGCTGACGAGCCCGGCTTCTGCAAGACCGCCACGCTCGACGAGATCCGTTCCCACGGGCACGTCCTCACGCCCGGCCGATATGTGGGTGCCGCTGCTGCCGACGAGGACGACGAGCCCTTCGATACGAAGATGCGCCGCCTGACCGCGGCGCTCCGCGAGCAGCAGGTCGAGGCCGCTCGTCTTGATGCCCTCATCGTCGCCAACCTGCGGGAGCTTGGGTATGGCGGCTGAGTGGGCCACCGCGAAGCTTGGCGACGTCTGCGATCTCTTCGACGCGCCTCACCAGACGGCACCCCTGTCTCCAGATGGGCCCGTCGTATACCTCAACGTCGGCGACATTCACAAGGGACGCGTTGAGCTTCGACTGTCTGGCCGTGTCAGCGAGGACGCCGCTCGTGCGTGGTCGGGCCGAGTGAGCCCACGGGCAGGCGATGTGGTCTTCGGCTACGAGGCGACCGTCGGCGAGGCCGCGCTTCTCACCTCAGATCACCGCTGGTGTCTCGGGCGCCGAGTGGGCCTCCTCCGTCCACGACTCGACCTGATCGACCCGCGGTTCCTCGTCTACTCCTGGTACACCCCTCGGTTCCAGGAGACACTCAGGGCAAACCGCGTCGGCGGCACGACGATTGAAAGCATTCGGCTCACCGACCTGCCCACATGGACGATTCAGCTGCCGAATCTTGACGAGCAGCGTCGGATCGCGGGCATCCTCGGTGCACTCGACGACAAGATCGGCCTGAACCGGCGGATGAGCCAGACGCTGGAGTCGACCGCCCGGGCGCTGTTCCGGTCCTGGTTCGTCAACTTCGATCCCGTCCATGCCAAGGCTGCTGATCGCGATTGCGGATTGCCGGAGCATGTCGCCGACCTATTCCCAGACGGCTTCGAGGAGTCGGAGCTTGGCGAGTTGCCGACAAGATGGGGGGTAACTGACCTTGGAACTGTCGCCGAGGTCATTGACTGCCTGCACGCCAGGAAGCCGGAGCGCAGGTCGAGCGGGTTGCCGCTGCTGCAGCTGTGGAACATCCGGGACGATGGTCTGGTCGACATGACCGACACGTACTTGATCGACGAGGACGACTACGCCCATTGGGTGTCGCGCATGGAGGCGCAGCCCGGGGACTGCGTGGTGACCAACGTGGGTCGCGTCGGCGCTGTCGCTCAGGTACCCGAGGGGCTGCGGGCAGCGCTCGGTCGCAACATGACCGGTGTTCGGTGCAGGCCTGAGTTCAACGCGCCGACGTTCCTGATCGAGTGCCTGCTCTCCGATGCGATGCGAGAGGAGATGTCGCGGAAGGTGGACAGCGGAACCATCCTCGACGCCCTGAACGTGCGGAGCATCCCGAGGCTGCGGTTGGTTGCCCCTCAGCACGAGTTGATTTCGGCATTCGAGACTCTGGCGCGACCTCTTCGAGCGCACATGGAAGGCCTGCTGCGCGAGTCACGCACCCTCGCCGCTCTGCGTGACGCTCTGCTCCCGAAGGTCATGTCGGGTGAGCTGCGAGTCCCGGTCGCCGAGCCTGGCTCTCGGTTCGGACGCACCCCAGGTGTGACCAGCCTCCCATGAGCGGCACCTTCACCGAGTCTGTCGTCGAGGAAGCCGCGCTTGCCTGGCTCGAGGCCCTTGGGTGCGAGATCCTCCACGGGCCCGAGATCGCGGTTGGCGAGCCGGCGGCCGAGCGCAGCGATCCTGGATACCGCGACGTCATCCTCGAGCGCCGCTTGCGCCAGGCTCTGGTCCGGCTCAACCCCGACCTGCCGGCGGTGGCCCTCGACGACGCCTATCGCAAGCTCACCCGGGTCGACGCGCCGAGCCTGCTCGCGCGCAACCGCGCGGTCCATCGCATGCTCGTCGATGGGGTCACCGTCGAGTACGCGCGGCCCGACGGCTCGATCGCCGGGGCCCAGGCCCGCGTCATCGACTTCGAGCATCCCGAGGCGAACGACTGGGTCGCGATCAATCAGTTCACCGTGGCGGAGGGCCAGCACACGCGCCGGCCCGACATCCTCGTATTCGTGAACGGCCTGCCGCTCGGCGTGATCGAGCTCAAGAACCCCGCCGACGAGCAGGCCACCGTCTGGTCGGCGTTCCACCAGCTCGAGACCTACCAGGCCGAGATCTCGGCTCTCTTCGCCACCAACGAGGTGCTCGTCGCCTCCGACGGGACGCAGGCACGCATCGGCGCGCTCGGCGCCGGCCGCGAGTGGTTCAAGCCCTGGCGCACCATCGACGGGCAGGCCGACGCACCGGCGAGCCTGCCCGCGCTCCAGGTCGTCCTGGAGGGCGTCTTCCAGCATCGGCGCTTCCTTGACCTGGTGCGGCACTTCGTGGTCTTCGAGGATCCGGGTGACGGTCTCCTCGCCAAGAAGCTGGCGGGCTACCACCAGTTCCACGCCGTGAATGTGGCCCTCGAGGAGACCCTGCGCGCGGCTCGTCCCGGCCGCATCGCGGAAGTGCCCGGCCGCTGGGAGGCGGCTCCGCAGCCGGGTGGCGAGCCCGGCGATCGGCGGGTCGGCGTGGTGTGGCACACCCAGGGCTCGGGGAAGAGCCTGACTATGGCCTTCTACGCCGGGCGGGTGATCCTCGAGCCCGCCATGGCGAACCCGACGCTCGTCGTGATCACCGACCGCAACGATCTCGACGACCAGCTCTTCGGCACCTTCGCGCGCTGTCAGGACCTGCTGCGTCAGGAGCCGGTGCAGGCCGAGGACCGGGCCGACCTGCGGGCGAAACTGCGGGTCGCCGCCGGCGGGGTCGTCTTCACCACCATCCAGAAGTTCCTGCCCGAGGAGGCCGGCGACCGCCACCCGGTGCTGTCGGAGCGACGCAACATCGTGGTCATCGCCGACGAGGCGCACCGCAGCCAGTACGGCTTCGACGCCAGGGTCAACACCACGACCGGCGTGGTGACCTACGGGTATGCGCAGCAGGTGCGCGACGCCCTGCCGAACGCGTCCTTCATCGGGTTCACCGGCACCCCCATCGAGACCACCGACGCCAGCACCCGGGCGGTCTTCGGCGACTACATCAGCGTCTACGACATCGGGCGCGCGGTGGCCGACGGCGCGACCGTCCCGATCTACTACGAGAGCCGCCTGGCCAAGCTCGACCTGGCGGAGTCCGAGCGCCCTCGGATCGACCCCGACTTCGAGGAGGCCACCGAGGGCGAGGAGGTCGAGCGCAAGGAGCGCCTGAAGTCGAAGTGGGCGCAACTCGAGGCGGTGGTCGGCGCGGAGCATCGGCTGCACCTCGTCGCCCGCGATCTCGTGGCCCACTTCGAGAACCGCCTCGACGCCATGGACGGCAAGGCCATGGTGGTGACCATGAGCCGGCGCATCGCGGTGGCGCTGTACCGCGAGATCGCGGCGCTGCGTCCCGAGTGGACCGCCGACACCGACGACGCGGGCGCGCTCAAGGTGGTCATGACGGGCTCCGCCGCCGATCCGCTCGACTGGCAGCCGCACATCCGCAACAAGGCCCGCCGCGAGGCGCTCGCGCAGCGCTTCCGGGACCCGGCCGATCCGTTCCGCATGGTCATCGTGCGCGACATGTGGCTGACCGGCTTCGATGCCCCCTCGCTCCACACCATGTACCTCGACAAGCCCATGCGCGGCCACGGCCTGATGCAGGCGATCGCGCGCGTGAACCGCGTCTTCCGCGACAAGCCCGGTGGGCTCGTGGTCGACTACCTCGGCCTCGCCGACGAGTTGCGCCAGGCGCTCGCGGTCTACACCGAGTCGGGTGGCACCGGCGAGACCGCCCTCGACCAGGGCGTGGCGATCGCCGTCATGCGCGAGAAGGTCGAGATCTGCCGCGGGCTGTTCCACGGCTTCGACTGGTCGCGCTGGACCAGCGGCAGTGCGCCGGAGCGCGTGTCGCTCCTCCCGCGGGCGCAGGAGCACGTCCTGGCGCTCGACGACGGCAAGGCGCGCCTGCTGCGCGCGGTGGCCGAACTGTCCCGCGCGTTCGCCCTCGCGGTGCCTTCGGACGAGGCGCTGGCGGTGCGCGACGAGGTCGGCTTCTACCAGGCCGTCCGTGCCGTGCTGGTCAAGGGGGCACCGGGCGAGCGGCGCAGCGACGAGGAGCTCGACCACGCCATCCGTCAGATCGTCTCGCGCGCGGTGGTCAGCGACGAGATCGTGGACATCTTCGCCGCGGCGGGCCTGCGCAAGCCCGACATCTCGATCCTCTCCGACGAGTTCCTCGCCGAGGTGCGCGAGCTGCCCCAGCACAACGTGGCGGTCGAACTCCTGCAGAAGCTGCTCGCCGGTGAGATCCGCACCCGCTCTCGGCGCAACGTGGTGGAGGCGCGCTCGTTCGCCGCGATGCTCGAGCGCGCCCTGCGCGCGTACCAGAACCGGGCCATCGAGACCGCGCAGGTGATCGAGGAGCTGATCGCCCTGGCGAAGGAGATGCGCGCCGCCGACGCGAGGGGCGAGGCGCTCGGGCTCTCCGAGGACGAACTCGCCTTCTACGACGCGCTGGAGACGAACGACAGCGCGGTGGCGGTGCTCGGCGACGAGACGCTGCGGACCATCGCGCGCGAGTTGGTCGCGTCGGTGCGCAGCAACGTGACGATCGACTGGACCGTCCGCGAGAACGTCCGGGCGCACCTGCGTGTGCTGGTCAAGCGCATCCTGCGCAAGCACGGCTACCCGCCCGACAAGCAGGAGAAGGCCACGCTCACCGTCCTCGAGCAGGCCGAGGTGCTCTCGGAGCACTGGGCGACGGCCGCGTAGCCTGCGGCCGTCGCCGCGTGACGGCTGGGCGCCGAGGCTCAGCGGCGCCGGCGCGCCCGATACACCACCTTCGATGAGAGGAGCTTGAACCTCGCCTCCCGGACCCGCGTCGAGATGTCGCTGCCGTCCGCGTTCTGGTTGGCCCAGTCCTCGTCGCCGTAGGTGCCGACGACGCCGAGCGAGTCCCCGCCCTCGTGCTCCTCGACGAGCCAGACCGTCAGGGTCTCGCTCGCCTCGTCGTAGCAGTCAGTGTCCAGGTAGTTGCCCATGCGATCCCCTCTCCGCTGACGGCTCTGCTCTGACCAGGCCGGCGCCGTTGCGACCGGCCTCGGATGGTGAACGAGCCCTCGCTCCTGTCGATCCAGGAGTGGTGGGTGGTGCACGCGGGGGTCAGGCGTCGGTCGTCTCGATGCTGGGAAACGCCGCCTCGAAGGGAACGTGCTGGTTGAGCAGCCTCTCGTAGAGATCAGCCGCATCGGCCTCGGACAGCGGCTCGATTGCGTCGTGTTCCCTCTGCCAGATCGTCTCGTGGAAGGCGAAGTACGCGCCCTTCCGCGTCCGATACAGGTGGGTCGCCCGACCGTGCGTCAGACGGTTGCTGCGCTCAAGAAACTCGTCGTCGGCGAGCAGCTCGGCGGTCTCGGTCGAGTAGCGCCGGCGGTTGATGATGGCTTCCATCGAGTGGCTCCTTCGTTGCCAGGACGGGCTGGGTAGATCGCCCGATCACATGCGCCCGAGCGTCGCAGGCCCCGACGCCGGGCGGAAGGCCCCTGATCGTCCCCGTCGACGGCGTCTAGTGGTACCAACGGATGGGCGTCGACCCCTACGAATTTCCCAGCCCAACACGCATGTCATGCCTGGGTCGCGCGATGGGTGACTGGCGCGTCCGCACTCCACGGAACGACCCATGGACCGCCGCGCGTCGGTGGCACTCGTCCGAAGGGAGGTGTCCACTTCCTCTGCGTCGTCGTCGACGGTCCGCTCGCGCTCGGCCTGACGAGCCAAGCCTTCGCCGATGGCCAAGGTTCTGCCCAGCCCTTCGACGACTCCCCTCATCGCCAGGGCCGCAGCCTCCGCCAGGTTCACCGGGAGGCGCGCCGCCCTGGGGCGAGCCGCAGACGCTCTCAGACCCCGGATCGCGCGCCGGTGGATCCCGCAGCTGCGCGCCTCGAGTTCGTCCGAGTAGCGAATAGTCTCGTTGGCTCGGCTGGTACGTCGCGGGGCGCCTGTATCTGGGTCGGCGCCGCCGGCCCACTCCGCCTGCGCCACATTCCCCGCCCGGGCGCCCGATCAGGCTGCCACCACCATCGGGGCGTAGCCGACCCCACCGTGCGCTGAGCGGACCATCACCACGCGGCCCAGCCGCACCTCCTCTTCGAGCGCCCGCAGGAGCGGCCGGCGGTAGAGGTACTCGTGGTTCCGGGCCCAGCCGCGGAGCTGGTAGCTGAGGAACGTGGCAGGGGTCAGGGGCCGATCGCCCCGCGCGACGCGCTCTGCGGAGTCGCGGAGGTAGGGATCGAGGTACCTCGATTGCGGCCTTGCGGTCATCGCGTCGGGCTCCAGCTCTGTCCATCACCGGTCACCCGCCAATCGGGTCCGTGGGTGGCGCTCGATGGTGGGCCCCGGGGGCTTGGTGTCAACCCCGGGCCGGCACATCTTGAAGAGGTCCCCCATGCGGCACCCGGGGCGGATTCCGCCGCTCGCCCCGCGCGTGGCGTGAGCGCCCCGCCGCTCCTCGCCCCGACCCCCGTGCCGGCGAATCCGTACGCGCGCGCGGGCTCGTCCGCCGGCCCGCCGGCGGGCACGCTCCCGTCCAGTGGCCGCTATGCGGCGGCGTCGACCCCGCCGGCCCGTGGGTCGCGCCCGAGCTCCCAGGCGACCAAGCGCCGGCCGGTGGCGCGCTCGTAGGCGGCGAGGGCGTCCTCGGCCGTGGCGTAGGTGAGCCGGTGGGCGATCACCTGGCTGATGCGCACCCCGTGGATCACCCCCCTCGCCCGCAGGCGGGCCAGGGTCCGATCCCCCAGGCGCACCGGGGTCCCCCGCTCGGCCGCCCAGCGCCGCGCCAGGGCCCGCAGCCCGCCCCCGGCATACGACGCCCGGGTGCCGCCCCGCGGATGGCCCCGGATGGGCCGCACCTCGAGCCGCGCGTGGTCGTAGATCCAGGCGATGAGATCGAGCGCCAGGAGATCCTCGGACGCGAGATCGGCGGGGGGCGCCACCAGGCGCCAGCCCCCCACCGCCGGCAGGCCGCAGGCCTCGTGGCGGCGGATCCGGCGGGCCCGGTCCCGCTCGGCGACGAGGGTGACGAGCTGGGTCAGGGCACCGGCGATGACCCAGGCGCTGATGGCCGCCCGATAGGGCTGGTCGAGCACGCTGGCGGCCCCGAGACCGGCCAGCACGGCCAGGAAGACCCCACGCCACAGCGCCAGGCGCAGGCGCTCCTTCGACCAGCGCTCCCGCAGCGCGCGCCGCAGGGGGCGGCGCAAGGGTCCCGGGTCGCCCGGGTGCGACGGTGCCGGCCGCTGCTCGCCCATCTCCTCCCCGCTCCGCGGATGGCCCTGCGGCGGGTGCCGCTCGGACCCGCGCGGATGGTCGGCGCGCCCGGCGGGCGGTCAAGCGGGCGGGGCCGACCCGCACCCCCCTGTTCGCTTGACGCGACGCGGGATCCGCCGAGGCTCCGGTGCCGCGAGCGAGCGGGCCAGCGGGGACCGCGGGCGCGGCACCTGCGGAGGAGCGCCGCCATGTCCGCCATCGGACGCGCCGTGGCCACCACCTGTCCCGCCTGCGGGGTCGGGGAGCCCACCGGCCTGTGCACCCTGACCCGGGGGAACCCCGATCCCGTGCCGGGATCCATGGGTCCCGTGGAGACCCTGCAGTGCGACTGCTGCGGTCTGTGGATCCGGGACGGGGTGGTGGTGGAGCGCGGGGCGCCCCTGGAGCCGGCGGACGTGCGGGCCATGGTGGGCCCCCGACCCGGCGACGAGGCGGAGGACGTCTACGTGGCCCCCGAGCTGCGCCCCCTGCGCCTGGTGCCCACCTACGCCTGGGCGGACCCGTCCGCGCCCCGCTGGCCCGAGGCGCGCACCCTCACCTCCATCACCCTCCACTTCTCACGGCCCGGCCGCGGGGAGCCGCGGCCGTGATGACGCTGCTCAACCGGCTCAGCTGGTGGCTCCTGGCGTACCTCGCCGCGACCAGCCTGCTCGCCCTGCTGGTGGCGGGTGGGGCGGCCCTCCTGCTCCGCTGGTCGGTGCCGCTCGCGCAGACCTGGCTCCTCTGTGCCGCGGTGGTGGGCTATCTCCTGCTCCACGAGGGCCATGCCGCACCCGTCGCGCCCCCGCCCCCGCCACCGCCCCCCGAGCCCCCGGTGGCCCTCGAGGACCTCGAGTACCTGCGCCGGCTCTGGCAGCATGGGGACATCAGCGAGGCGGTCTACCGGCGCGCGGTGGACCAGGCCACCCGCCGCTACGTGCCCCCGCCAACCCTGCCCGATCCGCCGCGTCGGCGCCGACGCTGGTAGGGAGATGTGGCAGGGGCGACCGTGAACGGCGTCAGCGGATCCCGACGCGCGACACGATCGCCGTGCTCCCGAAATCGGTCAAGGTGGTCAGGAGCAGATCGCCTCGCGCGTCGGAGACGAGCGCGATGACGTGGGAGGGCCCGCCCGAGCCCGGCGGTGCCACGAGCGGCCAGCCCGCCGGCTGGTGACCGCTCCGGTCGAACGCCATCACGACGCCGATCGCGTGTGACTCGATCGTGGTGTCCAGGTCCACCGGCAGGTAGATCGTCCCGTCGGAGCCGAACGCCGGGGGGACCAACTCCCCGCCCCCGCCGGTCGCGAACTCGCCCACGAACCCAAATCGGGCCCCCTCCGGCAGCCAGACCGGCCAGCCGGCCACGGGCTGGCCGTCCGGCGCGAGGGCCAGCAACCCCCGGTCGGCCGACGCGGCCCCGCCTGTCCGATCGACCGGCACGTACACCATGCCGTCCGGGCCGACGCTCGGCCCGGTGGTCCGCGCGGGCATCCCAGGGCTCGGCGCGTAGGGGTAGACCGCCAGATCCGCCGGCAGCGTGAAGGGCCACCCGGTGCGCTCGGTGCCGTCCGGGGCGAGGGCCACGACACGCTGGACCTGTCCCGGCTCCCCGCCGGTCGTGGCGTAGAGGGTCCCGTCGGGGCCGAGGGCCGGGATGCTCGCCGGCCCGTCGATGACCACCGGCCAGCCGGGGCGCAGGCGCCCCTCGGGATCGAACTCGAGGAACCGTGTACGCAGGATCGTGGAGAGCCCGGCAGGGGGCGCCGTCGCGTCGGTGTCGAGGCCCCAGGCATCGATCGCGCCGTCGCCGGCGAGCACGAACCCCTCGCCGCCGGGCACCCGCACCGGCCAGCCGGTCGCCGGCGTCCCATCCGGGCGGAGCGCCACGATCTCGGCGTCGGGCCCCTGGCCCAGCTGCACCAGGGCATACCAGACACCGGTGGACCCCACCATCCCGGTCACGCAGGGCGCCACGGAGCAGCGGGGCGGTCCGGGCAGCGTGACCGGCCAGCCCGGCACCACGCTCCCCGTCGCGTCGAGCGCCACGGCGCGGTAGCGCGCGGCACCGCCCGAGGCGATCGACTCGGCGTAGATGACGCCGCCTCCGGGGCGCAGGGCGAGTCCCTGGTCCCCCATGAACGGTGACCCGCTGACCGCCCGGGGCCAACCCGGTCGGATGCGGCCGGCCGGATCGAGCGCCCAGATCCGCGCGGCGTTCGACCCCGGAGCCGCTGGGGCGCCGGCGCCATAGGCCCAGCCGAGCACGTAGAGCGTCCCGTCGGGCGCCACCACGGGCGTGGCGAAGGCCGCGATGCCCGCCGGGGCGAAGGGCCAGCTCGCCGTCACCTGCCCCGCGGCGTCGAGCCGGTAGACCTTGCCCTGACCCTTCGGACCCCACGGGCTGGTGGCGAGGTACGTGGAACCATCGGCGGCTGGCACCGGCGTCAGGGTCCCGGTGTTGGCCAGCTGGAGGGACCAGGCGGGGCGCGTCGCCACCGGCGATGGCGAAAGCGGCGCCGACGTGCCGGACGCGATCGTGGGTGACGGGCCGGCCACCGCGGGCGTCGGGGCAGGCACGCCCGGTGAGATGGCCGGCAGCTGCGTGGGACTCGGGGTCGCGGGACTGCCGCACGATACCAGCAGCAGCGCGAGCAGAGCTCCCACGCCACCGCGGCCAGCCACCCTCCCCGTCACCCGGGGAGCATCGCCGGGCCGCGGATAGGAGTCAAGAGCCCGTTGTCCCTCCGCTCCCGCAGTGGCCGGATGTGCCACGGAGAACCCGCCGGTCCAGACCCGAGCGAACCGGCGCCGGGTGTGACATCGCACGCGGCTGCGGCAACCCGACGTTGACCTGCCTCGGGCGATCGACCACGCTAGCGACATGCACGGCGAGTGGTCCCCCGGCGACGACGGTGGCGGGTCCCCCGCTCGACGCCCGATGGTCGAGTTGCCGCCGCTGGGCTGGGGGATCGTGCTCGCCGCGGTCGGCGTGCTCGTGGCGCCCCTGACCCGGGTGGCAGGTGTCGCGCCCCAGCCGGTGGTCCTGGCGGCAGGATGCACCTGGGCGGCGATGGCCCTCGCGGCGCTGGTTCCGGCGTCCCTGCTGCACCGCGTGCCGGCGGCGCCCCGCACGCACCCGATGCTCCTGGCGGGGCTCCTGTGCGGCGCGGCGGTGGAGTGGCTGCACGCCATCGGGACTGCGCTCGCGCCCGCCCTTCTGACCAGCGCGCCGTCGCTGTGGAGCCTCCTGCCCGACCTGGCCGTCCCCCTGGAGATCGCAAGCCCCCTCCTCATCACGCTCGGCCTGCTGCGGCTGCGTGCGTCGGGTCCCACCCGACCGGGTCTGCTCGGGCTGTTGGCGGTGCTCAACCTCGGGCTGCTGCTGGCGCCGCTCGCCATCGTGAGCGCCTGGTCGCACCGTCCGCCCGATCCCGGCACGGACGCGCTCCAGGCCATCCTGGCGGTGGCCGCCGCGGGCGCGACCTGGGTGCCCCTGGCGGCCTGGCTCGACCGCGAGCCGCAGCGCGCCTTCTGGGGACTCCTGGCCCTGGCCGTCCCGCTGGCCATCGTGGCGGGGCTGGTCGGCCTCGGCGAACTCGCCACGCAGGTCGCGGGCCCACCCGGGCGCCCGACCCCCGAGGGCCTCTTCCTGGGCACCTCGATCGCGCAGGCCGTGCTCGGGGCCCTGGCCTCGGGCTGCGCGATCCTGGCCTACGCGCGGTACACGCCGGAGCCGCGAGCCCGGCCGGACCCGGCGCCGTGAGCGCGCGGGACCCGGGCACCCGACCACGCCGTCTCGGGGGCTGGCGCGCGCTCGCCCTGGTGGTGGCCGCCGGCGTCGTCGCAGGGTCCCTGCTGGTCCTCGCGCAGCCGGGTCAGGAGCCCGCCCCGCCGGTGACGCCGTCGGGCGCGCCCTCGCCGATCGTCTCTCCGCCCACCGCGGCGCCGTCGGCATCGGCCGCCCCGACCCCGTCGGTCCTCACCACCCCGTTCACGGCCGGTGGCTTCCGCTGGCAGCCGCTCCTGCCCCGCACCGGGAACCTGTCCACGCCGCTCATCACGCCCTTGGTCGTCGGCGAGCGGGTGGCCGCCGTGCTCCCCGCGGGTACCGGGTACGTGGCGGTGGGGACGCGGCAGAACGCCGACGCGAGCGCGGCCCAGGCCGACGCCTGGTATTCGAGCGACGGGACCCGCTTCCTCCACGCGACCATCACGGGCGGGACCAACGCCACGATGGACCTGCTCCTCGCGGCGCCCGACGGCTCCTTCGTGGCCTTGGGCGAGGACGGCTACTCCGACAACACCCAGATGATCACCACGCGGGGGACCGCGCTGTGGACCTCGTCGGATGGCCGGGCCTGGCGCCGCGCGCCCGCGCAGGCCTCGCTCCAGGGCGCCCTGGTCCGTCACGTGGTGCGCGCCGGCGGCACCTACGTGGCCGTCGGCGAAGCCCCGGTGGGTCCTCCGCGGCTGCCCGCTCCCTCGCCAGGGCCGCCCATCTGGACGTCGCGTGACGCCGTGCACTGGACGCGGGTGGCGGCCTCGCCGGTCTTCCCCGCGTCCAGGGCCCTGCTCGTGAACGGAGTCGCCTGGACCGGCAGCCGGTTCGTCGCGGTGGGGTCGGACCCCGGTGGCGCGGGGCCGGATGCGTGGACCTCGCCCGACGGGCGCACCTGGGCGACGAGCGACCTGCGCACCGCGGGTCCGGGGTCGCCGACGGGCACCGAGCCGACCGCCGTGGCCGTGGTGGGATCGACGCTCCTCGCCGTCGGGTGGACAGCCATCGGCGACGCGACGGTGCCCCTGGCCTGGGCGTCGGCCGAGGGCACCCACTGGACGTCGGTCACGCTGCCCGCCTACTTGGCAGGCATCATGCTGCAGGGCGTCACGGTCTCCGGCGGCGGGGTCGAGGTGGCCGGTGTGCAGGTGGACACGGGCGACCCGCTGCCGCAGGGCACCCCGGTGCAATGGACCCTCACGCGGGTGTCCACGCGGGCGGCATCGCAGGCTCCGTGAGGAGCATGCTCCGGGTGCGCACGAGGAGCGAGGATGTCGGGGTGGGATCCATCCACCGACGGGTTCGACCGGGGACTGACATGCGACGCTGGCTGACGGCTGCGATGCTCGGCGTCCTGCTCGGCGCCTGCGGCTCGGGCGTGCCGTCAGGTCCCCCGGCATCGCCCCGCGCGAGTGCGCGACCAGCCGGGACGCGTTCGGGCAGCGCCAGCGCCGGTCCGTCGTCGGGAGCCATCTCCGTGCCGGTGGCCAGCCCGCTGCCCGCGAGCGCCACGCCCGCCGGCTCGCTGCCTGCCCTCGACCTGCCCACGATCGCGGTGCCCGCAGGGTCGCTGCACGCGCTGGCCGGCAGTCAGCCGCTTGCCACCTGGGGCTCGCGGACCTACACGGTGGATGAGCCGCTGCGGAGCGGCCATGCCAGCCTCGTGGTGACCGACCTCGCCTCAGGCACGAGCGGCCGCACCGTGATCCCGCTGCTCGCCGGAGAGACGACCCAACCCCCCGACGGCTTCGCGGACCCGGCCACCGTCCTCGCCACCGACGCGCACTGGCTGGCCGTCGTCATCTGGAAGCGGCTCGGCCCAGTCGGCGGCGAAGTAGGCACGCCGTGCTCGGGCCACGAGGGACAAACGGTGGCCTGGCGCCTGCTGGTCGTGCCGCTCGATCCGGCCACCGGCCGGCCGGCCGGCGCGTTCCGCGTCCTCGACCAGGGCACGAGCGCCCATCCCTTCACGCTGCCCGGCCAGGGCGAGGGCTGCGGCGGGCCGCGCACGCCACGTGTCTCGCTCGACGGGGACGTGATCGCCTACACCGTGGAGGAGACCGGGTTGGGCGGGACTCCCTTCGCGACGCGGATCGAGGTCCGGGCGCTCCCCGCGGGATCGCTCCTGCGCTCGGTCGAGCGCCCCCAGGAGGTGCTGTTCGTGGCCCTCTCCGCTGGCACCCTCGCCTACACCGAGTCGCAGGACGCGAGCACGGTGCCGAACCCGCGCTGGAGCGTGGGGCTCTCGACCGCGGCGCACCCTGCTCCAACCGTCGTCGTCGCCGGAGCCCAGGACCCGGGCTACGTCGCGCCTCCCGTCATCGCGCTCGACGGCGACCTGCTGGCCTGGCAGCTGCTCAACCAGCACGGTCGGGGTCTGTGGGTCGAGCGGATCGGCGGATCGCCCGAGCAGGTGGTGCCGGCGCGCCTGACCTGCTGGCTGGGCGGGATCACCACGGGCTGGGTGGGCATGGGCTGCGCTCCGACCGGCTACCAGGCCGAGAGCTACACCCCCTATCAGCCGGTGGTCTGGTCACCGGCCACGGGGCTCCGGCAGCTCGCCGGGCTCCCGGCGCTCACCGTGAGCAGCGCCCCCTCACTCGGCGGGGGCTGGCTCGTGGCCGATGGCGGCTCGCCGATCGAGGGCAGCGGCACGCTCGTGGGCGTCTCGCTGTCGGGGCTCGCTCCCTGAGCGGCGGAGGTCCGGCGGCCACGAGCGCGCGAGTGACGCCTCGTCCTCCCGGTCGATCTCGGGTCAGGGTGCCAGGTCCGGGTAGCGCGGGGTGGCCAGCACCCCGAACGTGCCGGGAGGCCAGTAGCGCAGCCAGGCCCGCCCGAGGACGTTCGCGATCGGCACCGGGCCGAAGTAGCGGGAGTCGCGGGAGGCTTCGCGATGGTCGCCCAGCACGAAGAGGTCCCCGGCCGGGATCACCCAGTGGGTCTGGCCGGTGAGGGGCAGGGTGACCGAGCCCGGGTACAGATAGGGCTCCTGGAGGGCGTGGCCGTTGATGACCACGTGCCCGCCGGCCAGATCCACCGTATCGCCGGGCAGGCCGATCACGCGCTTGATGAGGGGGGTGGCGTCCGGCGCGGCGCCGGGCTCGGTGAACACCACGATGTCCCCGCGCCGGTAGGGCTCGAAGCGCGGCGTGAGCTTGTCCACCAGCACGTACTGGTCCGGCAGCAGGGTGTTCTCCATGCTCACCTGCTGCACCTGCCGCGGCTGGGCCACCACGGTCTGGATCCCCACGAAGAGGAAGAGTGTCAGGACGAGGGTCTCCGCCACTGTGAGCAGGAGCCCCCGCAGGCGCAGGGTCATCGCCGAGCGTCCGCAGGCATCACGGCGCGAGTATAGGGAGAGCAGACGGCGGTCAACCATGGCGGAGTGTCGTACGGCCGGGCCGAGTCGGACGCCTGACAGCCGAGCGCAGAGCGCCAGACGAGACGACCCCGGCGCCCGTCTCGCCCTGGATCGCGCCCATGCGCGCCCGCCGTCCCCTTGACGCGAGGGCGGCTCCGCCCACGGTCTGCCGTCCACGCCGCCGTGTCAGGAGCGAGCCCGCCGTGCCCTCTGCCGCCACGCCTCCCACCAGGTCCGGCTCCACCAGCGAGCCGCCGCCTCCCCTATCGATGCCCCTCGCGGCCTTCCTGGCCCAGGAGATCGCGCCGCTGCGCTGGGTGATCCCGGACCTCGTCCCCGCCGGCGGCCTGGCCCTCCTGGCCGGGAGCCAGAAGCTGGGCAAGTCCACCTTCGCCATGGACGCCACGGTGGCCGTCGCCGCCGGGCAGCCCTTCCTCGATCGGCCGACCCTGGCCGGCCCCACCCTGTACGTCCTCGAGGAGGGGGCCCCCGCCGGCATCGCCGCGCGCTACCGGCGCATCGTCGCCCGGCGGGGCACGCCGCCCGACGCGCACGTGCTCGTGCGCGCGGGGATCCGGGTGGACGAGCCGCGCGGCTGGCGCCGCCTGCGGGCCGAGATCGAGCGGCTGCACCCGGTGCTGGTGGTGTTCGATCCCCTGGTCCGCCTGCACCGCTCCGACGAGAACGTGGCGGGGGAGATGAGCCGGGTCATGGAGGCCCTGCAGGCGCTGACCACCCTGGGGTGCGCCGTGATGGTGGTGCACCACGTGGTCAAGCACGGGGGCGAGGCGGCCGCGGTCGGCAATGCGGCGCGCGGCTCGGGGGCCATCATCAGCAGCACCGACGCCAATCTGGTCCTCTCCCGGCAGGGGGACCACCTGCGCCTCAGCACCGAGATGCGCGACGCGGAGTCGGAGTCGCTGCGCCTGGTCTTCGACGGCGCCAACGCCAGCTTCGAGCTGCACGCGGGGCCCATCGCGCTGCCGGCCGCCCCCCGCTACCCGGGCGGGATCGACGCCGAGGCGGTGGTGGCCCTCGCCGCGGCCCGGGTGGCCGCCGACCCGGCGGGCGGGCTCAGCGCATCGGAGCTCGCCGCCCTGCGCGGGGTGAGCGACGAGACGGCACGCCAGGCCCTCGCGGCGCACGTGCGGGAGGGCCGCCTGGTCAAGGCGGGTCCCGCGAACCGGCCCCTGTACCGGCCCGCAACTCCAAGCCAAGCCCGCGCCGCCTAGGGGGGCCTGGGTTGGGTTGGAGTGGCGCCTGCGTCAGGCCTCATCGCGGCGCGGCAGCTCACGAGCATCGCGCAGGTAGCGCGCCCGGAACGCCGCGAAGTCGGCCTCCCGGATGCGGTAGGAGCGACGACCCCCCGCGTCGAACGCGATCGCGGCGAGGCGCCCGAGCTCCACCTGGCGAAGCACCCAGCGCCGCGTGTAGCCGAGCTCCGCGGCGATCTCCGCGATGGTGCGATAGCGGGTGGAAGGCGGCACGGGCGGCTCCACGAATAACACCGGCGCCGAGCGCGGTGCCGGGCACGAGGAGCGTGGGCGCCGCGGCGCATCCGTCAAGCGAACCCGCCCATACGCGCACGAATGCTGCGTCGTTCGGGAACCCTGGGAACGCTGGGCACCGACGGCCTCGACACCGAGGTCCGTCCCGGCGTCCCGTACGGAGATCGTCGACCCGCACGGAGGACCGGCCCGCATGGCAGCCCGGCATCGATCGGCCGGCACGCACGACGTGCGGCGCTGGCTGCGCCGCCATCGGGTGGCGGTGCGCGGCCTCACCCTCGCGGACCATGTCGGCTCGCCGCGCGCGACGCGCGAGGTGGCGAGCCTGGCGGCCATGCTGCGCGACCCCGACGCCGTGACCGCGGCGGGCGGCACCATCGTGCGCGGCGTCGTCTTCACCGGGCCGCCCGGGGTCGGCAAGACGAACCTGGCGCGCATCCTCGCGGCGCTCCTGGGCGATGCCGTGCCCTACTACGAGTGCACCGCCGCGGAGCTCACGGAGCGACGAGTGGCGGCCCTCGCCCGGCACTTCGCGGCCCACCCGGCCCCCGCCGTCCTCTACATCGACGAGATCGATGCGGTGGCCCTGGAGCGCGGCTCGCGGGTCCACGACCGCCGTTCGCGGAGCGTCCTGTATGCGCTCCTCTCGGCGCTCGACGGGCTGCGCGACGGCGGCCGCGTGCTGTATCTCGCGAGCACGAATACCGATCCGACTTACCTCGACCGCTCGCTCCTGCGCGCGGGGCGCTTCGGGCGGATCGTGCGCCTGGAGTTGCCCACGCGCGAGGAGCGGCGCGAGCTGCTCGCCTATCTGCTCGCGCGTCGCCGGGTGGCCGAGCCGATCGATCTCGAGCGGGCGGCCGAGCTCACCCGCGGACGCAGCGGCGCGGACCTCTTGGGGGCGCTCGACGACGGGCTCGCCCTGGCCTTGGCGGACGGCGTGACCGGCGGGCTCACCGTCCGCCACTGGGAGGAGGCCCTGCGCCGTCACGGGGAGATCGACGAAGTGCCGGCCCTGACGGCAGCCCAGCGCAGGCGCCAAGCGGTCCACGAGGCCAGCCATGCCGTCGTGGCTCTCGAGCTGCTCGGGCCGGGGGCGATCAGCACGGTCGCCCTGGGCGACCACCGCGGTGGACGTACCGAGCTCGGGCCCGACGACGGCTCACACCCGGATCTCGCCGACGACGAGCTGCTGGCGCGGGTGGCCGTTCTCCTCGCCGGGGCGATCGGCGAGCGCCTCGTCTTGGGCTCAGGGTCGCTGGGTGGGGGCAGCGACATGCAGCAGGCCACCGAGCTGCTCCTCTCGCGCCTCGCCTGTGGCAGCGACGCCGCCTGGGGCGGCCTCAACACCGATGCCTTCACCCGGGAGGCCGGCCCCCGGCTCCTCGACGCACGGGCGGCCGCGGTGCGCCTCGAGCTGGACCGCCAGACGGCGCGGGCGGAGGCGATCCTCGAACGCCGCCGCGAGGCCGTGCTGAGCTTCGCCGAGACGCTGCTCGCCGACCAGACCCTGAGCGGCGCGGCGCTCGGCGAGCGGCTCGCGCAGCTGGCCGCGGCCCGCGTGACGGGCCCGGCATGATCCCGCTCCTGCGCATCGGGATCCGCCTGACCCTGCTCGCCCTGTGCGGCGCGGCCCTGCTCGTCGTGCTCGTGGCCGGGCTCCTCGCCGGCATCGCCTGGACGCTCCTGCGCGCGCTCGATCCGGCCGGTCCCGCGGCCCGGGCCTGACGCACGATGGACCCCTGGCGCGTGCTCGGCGTGTCACCCGGGGCGGATCCCGCGACCGTCCACGCCGCGTATCGGCGCCTCGCCTGGCGCCACCATCCCGACCACGGCGGCTCGACCGCTCGGATGCGCGAGCTCAACGCCGCGGATGCAGCGCTCCGCCGGATCGCCGGTATCCACGCGACCGCGGCGCCTGGGCAGGCGCCGCGGTCGGCGTCCGGCGCGAGCCCGACCGGCCGCCCGGCCACCGGCCCGGCGCAGGAGCGCTGCGTGCGGGCCCGGGCTGCGGCCTGGCTCGTCACGACGGGCCCCGGCCAGTGGCTCGGGTGCCTGCTGCTCGTCGCCGGGGTGCACGGGATCGCGCTCCTGGGATCGTCCCGCGCCTGGTCGCCGCTCGAACTTCTCGCCGCGTTCCTCGTGCTGCGGCTGCACGTGCGCGCGGTGCCCGACGCCCACCCCTATGCCCCGGCCGAAGCCGCTGGTGCCCTCCTGGTCGGAGCGCTCCGGCTGGGGACCTGGCTTGCCCGGCGGTGGTGACGGATGGCACCGCATTCTGGCGCGAGCGCGCTTGACAGCAGCCGAACCCCGTCGACGCTCCCGCACCGCTCGCGAACCGGGCGGTCCCTGCCGCAGCGCGGAGCCCTTCCGATGCAGCCATCCAGCCCCGATCCCCAGATCCTCGGAACGGTCTCCGGGATCGCCCACGACGACCTCCGGGCGGAGGAGGGGACCCCCTTCGTCCATGTCGTCACCAGCAGCGACCAGTCGCCGCTCATCGACGCGCTGGCCGCCCTCGTGCGTTACCACCTCGACGCCCCCGGCGTGTCGGACAGTGCAGCGGCGGCGCCCCTCGCGCCGGCCGCGTGAGGGGGCCGGCCATGCGTCGCCGCGGCATTCCGAGCGATCCTTGGGCGCTCGACCCCAACGCCCCCTACGACATCGAACCGGCCGATTTGCGCGGCCTGCCCTTCGCCATCTCCGTGCGCGTCAGCGACGATCGCCAGACCAGCAACGGCTCGACCGACCTGCAGGCCCGTCGCATCCGCTCATTCGGCCGGACCTACGGCCTCTCCGACAGTGGCCTGGCCTGGGAGCGCACCGAGACCGGCAAGGCCATGGCCAGCGCGAACGAGACGCGTGAGCAGCTCGAGGCGGCCCGTGCCGGCCGGATGCGGGTGCTCATCTTCTACGACGCGTCGCGCTATGCGCGCAACGTTCTCGGTGCCCTGCAGATCGAAGAGGAGCTGCATCGCGCGGGCTGCTTCGTGGTGTACCTCGAGGACGACGACGTCCTCATCGCCTCGAACGCCAAGACGCGCGGGGCCAAGAACCGCAAGCACGCGGAGAACCAGGAGTACAGCGACAAGCTCAGCCGCCGGGTCGCCGACGGCATCGAGGGCTTCATCGTGCACGGCGACGACGCGGCGCTCGAGGTGGTCAGCCAGGCCGGGGTGGCGCCCTTCGGCTGGCGCCGCCCCGACAAGTACAATCTCCCACTCGCCCACCGCGCCAGCGAGGCCCCCATCGTGCGGGCCATCGGGGCGCGCTTCCTGGGATCCGGCGAGACCTGTGCCACGGTGGCCGCCTGGGCCAACGCGCAGGGCTACGAGACGCGCCGCGGCAAACACTGGACCAAGCAGGCGATCTACGATCTGCTGACGCTGCCGCTGCACCGCGGCGTGCTCGGCTACCACGTCTCGCGCAGGGCGCGGAAGCGCGGCTACCTCGACGGGGTGACCGGATCCATCGAGCCGCTGTTCG
>JAKAMV010000053.1 GCA_021812735.1 Chloroflexota bacterium
CCACAACGACAGCACCGACGAGCTGGGGGCAATCGCCGGCTGGATCGCCCAGCGCCTCGGCCCGGAGACGCCGTGGCACGTCAGCCGCTTCCACCCGGCCTTCAAGATGGCGGACGTGCCGCCGACGCCGCTCCCGACGCTCCGGCGGGCCGCGGAGATCGGCCGCGAGGCTGGGCTCGCCCACGTCTACGTGGGCAATGCCCCCGAGCTGGCGGCCGAGGACACCTGGTGCGCCGGCTGCGGCACGCTGCTCGTGGAGCGCCACGGGTACCGCGCCCGGTCGCACCTCACGCCATCGGGCGCCTGCCCGGCGTGCGGACGCCCGATGGCGGGCATCGGACTCGGGGAGGCTGTGCGATGAGTGGTGACGGTGGCGCGGTCCGCGAGCCGGCGGTGGCCGGATCGTTCTATCCCGCCTCGGCCGATGGCCTCCTGCAGGTCGTCGACGGCCTGTTCGCCCAGGCCCTTGCCCCGGTGGCCGGGCCGGCCCGCCTGGGCGCGCTGGTGCCTCACGCGGGGCTGGTCTACTCGGGCGTCGTGGCCGCATCCGGGTGGCGAGTCCTGCTCGACGGCGCGGGTTCCTCCCCCACCGTCGTGATCCTGGGCACCAACCACAGCGCGTGGTTCGAGGGGGCGGCCGTCTACGAGGCCGGTGCCTGGCGCACCCCGGCGGGCGACGCACCCGTGGACGAGGATGTCGCGGGCCGGATCCTCCAGCTGGGCGACCCGTTCGCCGCGAGCCGGGACGCCCACCGAGACGAGCACTCGATCGAGGTGCAGCTGCCGGTCCTGCTCGCCGTGCGGCCGCACGCTCGCATCGTGCCCTGCTCCGTCTCGGCCGGCACCGGCCGCGCGGCGGTGGGCGCGGGCGAGCGGCTGGGAGCGCTGCTCGCGGCGCTCCGGACCGAGGGACGCGACGTGCTCCTGGCGATCAGCACCGACATGGCGCACTACCCGCCGCACGAGGAGGCGGTCCGCGTCACCGAGCGGCTCGCACCGGCGATCACCGCGCTCGACCCCTCCGCGCTGGCCCGGCTCGAGGCGGCGGAGGCGGGGTCTGGCGCGCTCGGCATGGCGTGCGGGATGTGCGGCGTCCAGCCGACGGTGCTCGGCCTGGCCGCGCTCCGGGCGATGGGCGCCCGGGCGGGGACCGTCGTCGCCACGGCCACATCCGCCGACGCCGGCGGCGATCCCCATCGCACCGTCGGCTACCTGGCGGTCTCCTTCGCCTGAGGCCGTCGCCTCGCCGGGCTCAGGACGCGGGCACGCCGCCCGCAACGAAGCGCGCGAACAGGTCCTCGTAGGCCGGGAGCCCGCGCTCGTAGCCGATGGCCCAGAAGCCGGCGCCGGCGAGCCCGCGCGACTCGCCGAGCCCGAGCTTCACCGCCAACGTCGCCGGCGAGTCGACGTAGGCCGCCGTCCAGGTCACCGTGGACGGTGCGGACGTCGGCAGCATGCTCCCGGGCGGCGCGGCGGACAGGGCTGCGGTCGACGCCGTGTTCGGTGCCGCCAGGCTCCCGTCGGAGCCCACGAAGTACGCGTCCACCGCCTCGAGCCGGTCCGTCTGCGGCACGGCGGCTGGGTTGCCCAGCACGTCGAGGTGCTGGCGCAGGATCCACAGGCTGCCGCTGCCCGTCGCCGGTGCGCCGATGACGGGGCCGGCCACGGGCCACGCCATGCCGTACAGCGGCAGGCCGAGCAGCAGCTTCCCGGGCGGGATGCCGGCGCCCGCGTAGAGGTCCAGCGACCAGGTGAGCGACCGGCCGGCGTCCGCCCGGAGGATCGGCGCGACGGCGCCCGGCGACGAATCCGCCGTGCGGTAGTCGTAGCCCATCAGGAACACGCGATCGGCGCCCGCCGCGAGTGCCGCCGACGCCATCGTCGCCCCGTTCGGGCCTGCGGTGGTCGCCACCGACACCGTGCGGCCCGGGTGCGCCACCGTGAGCGCAGCGCGGAGCTGGCCGAGGAAAGCGCCGTAGGCCGGCACGAGGGCCACGTCGAGGTCCTCCACGTCCACGTCGACGCCATCCACGCCCAGGCTGTCGACCAGCGCCGCCAGCGAGCCGACGGTCGCCGCCTGGAGGGCGGGCCTGCCGAAGAACGCCGAGTTCCTGGCGGCGCCGAAGCTCGTGTACACGAGCTCCACGCGCGTCCCGCGCCGGTGCGCCGCCGCGATCATCGCCGTGCCAACGGCCCCCGCGATCCGCTTGTAGCCGGTCTGGCTCCTGCTGATGGCGCCCGTCGAGGTGTTGGTGACGCTGTACAGCGCGACGGTGGAGAGCGGCGTCGCCGCCAGGTGCGCGGCGATCGTGTCGTCCATCTCCCAGTACGGCACATACCCGTAGAGCTCGTGGCCCGGCGGCGGCGCCGACGGGCTGGCGGCGCCTCCCCCGGATGGCGGGGCGCCGCTCGCCGCCGACGACGCAGGGCTGGCCGGCGGGGCGGGCGTGGACGGCGAGCCGCAGGAGGCGACGAGCGCGACCGCCAAGGCGGTCGCCGCCAGCTGCGCTCCGCCCGGCAGGTGCCTCACCCCCAGAGGGTGCCCGGACGGCCGAGTTCGGTCAACCGCGCCGAGAACGCTGGAAGGTTGAGAAAACTTCGCCCCGATGCCCCTTGTGCCCGACCGCCGACGCGAGCAATGTCCTGGCCACCGAAGGAGGTGGTTCGGTGGCGACTACCGTGCTCGCGCGAAGCGGCCCGGTGGGGGCTGACGGGATCGGCGCGCTCGAGCGTCGGGCCTTGGCCCTCTGGCCGCGCCTCGACCGCGCAGCGCTCCGCCGCTGCCACAGCGATGCCCGTCGCATCGCCGCTCTGGTGGCCCGGCGCACCACGATGCCGCCCGAGGCAATCCTCAAGGTGCTGACCATGCCGACCGTCGCCGACGACGAGATCGGCACCTGGTTCGGCTGAGGCCTCGAGCGTCCCTGCTCTGGGGAGAACACGCCGCTCGCGTCCCGCCCAATGGGGCCGAGGCGCGGCGCCCGCCGGCACGACCGGCTCCGGTCGTCTGGCTGCTCAGGCGCGCGCGATCGCGACCAGCGTCGAGCCGATGAGCGACGCGAACAGCACGGCAGCGCCGCCCACGATCAGCAGCGCCGCCCAGGCGGGCACCGCCACCGGGGGCACGGTCGCAGCGCCCCAGACCGTCGATCCCGCAGCCACGCCCGCGACGCCCGCGACCGCCCCTGCCCACGCCAGCGCACGCTCGCCGCGCCCGAAGGCCGAAGTCCGGTACGACGTCCGCGGGACGCCCGCGCCGAAGCCACGCGCCTCCATCGCGATGGCGAGCCGGCCCATGCGCTCGAACGCGCCGACGAACACCGGCACCGCGGCCGGTACCACGGCCCGGAATCCCGACGCCTTCAGCCCGCGCGCCCGCTGCGCGTCGAGGACGACCTCGAGTTCGCGCGCGAGCAACGGCACGAGCTCGGCCGTGGTGGACAGCACCAGGGCCACGGCATGCGGCACGCGGAGGCGGCGCAACGCCCCGAACAGGTCGGCCGGGCGCGTCGTCACCAGGACCACGACGCCCGCCGAGGACATCGCCAGGAGCCGCGCCACGTAGCCGATGCCCCGAGCGAGACCCTCGGCGGTGATCGCGAGCGGCCCGAGCGTCGCCAACGGCGTGCAGCCGCCGGGGCATGACGCCGGGGCCGCCACCTGCAGCACGATGATCGACGCCATCAGCGGCCCGAGCACCCGCATCGCCCGCCACATCGGCCCACCCACCCCAGCCCAGACCGCAAGCGCGCAGGCGACCGCGGTGACGCCCAGCAGCGGCAGCGGGTGCAGCGCCGCCAGCGCGAACGCCAGGGTCGCTGCCAGCCAGATCAGCTTCGGCACCGCACTCAGGCGGTGCAGGCGTGAGGCGCCCGGGACGTAGGCGAAGGGCGCGGCGGCCAGCGTCACCGGTCAGTCCCGCCCCGACCCGGTCGCGGGCGGCGCTCCAGCGCCCGGGCCGCCTCCTCGAGGGTGACCGGCGGCCACGGCTCCGGCCCGCGGCCGCCCGCCTGGAGGGCCACGCGCGTCACGCCCGGCGGCTCGAGCCCGGCTGCGGCCAGCAGCGGGGCATCTGAGAAGACCTCTCTGGTCGGCGCGTCGGCGACGATCCGCCCGCCGTCCATGACGACGAGCCGCCCGGCGATCCGCCCGAGGAACGACATGTCGTGGCTCGCCACGACGACCGCGCGCCCTGCCGCTGCGGCCGCGCGGATCTGCGACTCGACGATCGCCGCGAGCCGCAGGTCGGCGCCGGTCGTCGGCTCGTCGAGCACGAGGACCGCCGGCTCCATCGCGAGCACCGCCCCGAGCGCCACCAGCTTGCGCTGCGCCCGCCCGAGGTGCAGCGGGTGCCGTGCGAGCACGCCGGTCAGCCCCAGCGCCTCGGAGATCGTCCGAACCCGCTCCCCGGTCCACGCCTCCGGTCGCCCCAGTGCCCGGGGTCCGAGCGCCAGCTCCGCGGCCACAGTGCCGGCGAGCAGCTGGTGGCCGGGATCCTGGAACACCGAGCCGACGTGGGCCGCCAGCGCCTGCACCGGGTGGCTGGCCGTGTCGAGACCGTCCACGGTGACCCGGCCGGCGTCGGGTCGCAGGAGCCCGTTCACGAGTCGGCCCAGCGTGGACTTGCCGCTGCCGTTGGGGCCCACGATGCCCACGACCTCGCCCCGGCAGATCTCAAGGGACGCCCTCGAGACCGCTGGCCGGCCGGCTCGCGGATAGCTGAACGTGACGTCGTGGAGGCTGCTGACGGCCTCGCCCGGGCTCGAGGCGCTCCACGGCGGCGCAGTGGGGCCGGCCCGGGGCGCCACGAGCCGGGCGACGCCGGCGACCGAGGTGGGCACGGGTTCGCCCAACGCGAGCGCCTCGGCCAGACGCGCCGCGCCGGTGGAGCGCACGCCGTGGCGGGCGAGCATCGCCGGCCGGCCCAGGATGGCCGCAGGGACGCCGTCGGCCACCAGGCGGCCATCCGCAAGCACCACCACGCGCGTGGCGTCGGCAGCGATCGCCTCCACGTCCTGGTCGGCCACGATGACCGTCACGCCGTCGTCGCGGTTGAGCCGGCGCAGGATTCCGTAGACGGCCCGCCGGCCGGCAGGGTCGAGGTTTGCCGATGGCTCGTCGAGCACGAGGATCGACGGGCCCGTGACCAGCGCGCAGGCGATCGCGAGGCGCTGCAGCTCGCCGCCGGAGAGCGTTGATGGGGCGCGACCCTCGAATCCGGCCAGGCCCACCGACGCCAGCGCGGCGTGGATGCGGGCGTCCATGTCGTGGCCCGGCACGCCGAGATTCTCCAGGCCGAACGCCACCTCGTCGGCCACTGACGCCTGCGTGGCGGCCAGCTCCGGCTCGTCGAACACCAGACCCACGTGTCGTGCCCAGTCGCGCACCGGCACCTCTCGGGGGTCCCGTCCCAGCACTGTCAGCGTCCCGGTCGCCTCGCCCCGCACGAGCTGCGGGACGACCCCGTCGAGGGCGGTCAGCAGCGTGGACACGCCGGCTCCGGTGGCGCCGAGGACCCCGACGTACTCGCCCGGGCGGACGGCGAGAGTGACATCCACGAGGGCGGCTCGCGCGGCTCCGGCATGCTGGAACCTGAGTCCCGCCACGGTGATGATGGGCTCGGCCGGCGCGGCCAAGCTGGTCACACCCGCGGCCGCCGTCAGCCGGCGCTCGCCCAGAAGTAGGCGACCACGCCCAGCGCCACGCCGATCGCGAGGCCCGCAGCCGCGGTGCCGAGCAGGCCAAACCTCGTCTCGGCCGGCAGCCGGACGTCCTCCAGGTACGCCTCGGGCAGGGCGCGGACCAGCGCCAGGCCGAGCGAGCCCGCGATGAGCTTGTCGGCGGAGTTGCTCACGAGGTTGGAGATGAACACCGACAGCCCCTGGTCGAGGCCCACCAGCTCGAACAGGAAGGTGATCGCGTCCGACGCGCTGCCGGTGGCGCCGCCGTACAGCCAGAGCACGATCGGAGAGGCGGCGATGGCGGAGGCCACCGCCACGACGAGGCCGAGGCCGAAGAACGACCAGGCCGAGCGCCCCAGGCCGAACCGACGGATCCCATAGCCCCAGAGGAGTCCGACGACGACACTGACGACCGCGAACGGCAGGGTGCCCGGGTCGAACGTCAGCGACGCGACCAAGTTGTACGTCGCGCCCGCCCCAGCGCCCCACCACGGCCCCAGGACGACCGCGGCGACGAACGTGCCCACGGTGTCCAGGTACACGACCGGGATCGCCAGGGTCTTGGCGGCGAACCCGCCGAACACGTCGAGGGCGGCGCACAGCGCCACGATCATGACCGCCTGGGTGGCGCTGGTGTGCCGAGGCAGGCGGAGCGAGGTTGCCTGAGCCAATTCGGACCTCTCCTGGGGGCCTGGCTCCGGTCCCGGGACCGGCCGCCGAGGCAACACGATACCGGCTCGCCGCAGGCGTCGTCGCCCAGTGCGGCACCGCACCGCTCTCCGCCCGGGGCACTCCCGATCGGGGGCTTGCGTGCAGGGACGATAATCAAGGCATCCGAACCTCCTCCGTGCATGGGCGTTCCGGGAGGCAGCGGGAACATGGCGATGCGGTCGGCTCCAGGCCCTGGCTCGCGACGGCGCTCCACGCAGGTGCGCCGGCTGATGTCGAGCGAAGACGCATCGCGCGGTGCCTCGAATCCGGTCAGCCGCCCTCGCGCGGGCAACCTCTCGAGCGACACACGAGCCGGCAGGTAGGGCGGTCCGGGGCATGGACCTCGAACCGCCACCCTGACTGAGGGGCCGCGCCGTTGTGGCCCGGTCCCCCATTCGGCAACATCGCGGGCCGCCGTCCACGGACATGGCGGCCCGTTGTTTATGCTCCCGGCGGGCCCGCCCGGCGCCGCCCGTGACCGGACCGGAGGGGCACCGTTCCATCACCGTCCGACACAGGAGCACTGATGCACCCGGCAGCCGACCCCGACGAGCCCGACGTCCGCCCGGCCAGCCCGGCCGAGGCAGCGGACCCCCAGGGGATGCACGCCGCCAATCGCGTGGCGTGGGAGCAGGCCGCGGAAGACTACGAGCAACGGCTTGCAGGGTCGCTCGAGCGGCTCCGCGCCGGTCGCTCCTCGCTCCTCCCCGTGGAGCTGGACCTCCTCGGCGACCTGCACGGCTGGTGCGGCCATGCGGTCCACCTCCAGTGCGCCGGCGGCGAGGACACCCTCTCGCTGTGGCTCGCTGGGGCGCAGCGGGTCACCGGCATCGACTTCAGCCCCCGCATGCTGGACCTCGCCCGGCGGCTGGCGGCGGCGCTCGATGCGCCCGCGACCTGGATCGAGGCCGACGTGCTGGACCTGCCGCGCACGCTCGACGGCACCGCCGATCTGGTCTACACCGGCCGGGGCTCCATCACGTGGGTCCAGGACATCGGCGCGTGGGCCGCCTCCCTCGCGCGGCTGCCTCGTCCGGGTGGTCGGGTGGTCATCTTCGAGGGGCACCCGGCCGAGTGGCTGTTCGACGGGGACGGGGCGGGCGGCTGGCTCCTCACCGACTACGACTACTTCGCGGGCCCCGAGGCCTCGCGAGGCTGGTCGCCGGCGTACATCGAGCGCCTCTCGGTGCCCGACCGCGAGCAGGCCTGGAAGTTCGCGCGCGCCTGGACGCTGGGCGAGGTGGTGACGGCCCTGCTCGGCTCGGGGCTGCGCGTGGAGGCCGTCACCGAGCACCCGGTCGACTGGTACGGCGGCCACCGCGACGTGCACCCGGCGGAACGCGGGCGCCTGCCCCTTTCGTTCTCGGTGACCGCGACCCGCCCCTAGGCGGAACCCTGGGCCCGCGGCCGCGCCCCTCTTGACGCTGCCGTCCGGCGAGCCCAGCATCTCGGCGTGGACGACGACGGCGATCTCGACCCGCGTGAAGCCGCTCGCGTGCGGCGTCGTGACCATGACGCCGAGGCCGAGCGCAGGGACCTCATGCGCCCCGGCATGGGCAAGGTCTGGAAGCAGGTCACTGACACCTGGGAGCGCGACGCGACGCGTCCGCCGAAGCGCGGCACCACGAGGCAGCCCAAGGGCTGAGGCCGTCGTCGACCACGGGTCGGGCGGGGTGATAGCGTCGGGGCGTGCACCCCGACGACCTGCCCACGTCCTACGGCGCTGTCCTCCGCATCCCGTCGATGGGCCGCATCCTGCTCGGGATGGTGGTGGGCCGGGTGGCCTCGGCGATGCTCGGCGTGGCCCTCGTGCTGTTCACGCTGCAGCGGTTCGGCTCGCCCGAACTGGCCGGCTTCGTCACCTTCACGAGCGTCACGCCGGGGCTGCTGGTCGGGCCGGTCGTCGGTGCGCTGCTGGACCGCCACGGCCGGGCGCGGCTGATCATCCTCGACCAGAGCGTGGCGTTCGCCTCGCTGGTGGCCATCGCGGTCCTGGCCCTGACCGGAGGGCTCACGCCCGTGCTCCTCGTGCTCATCACGGGAGTCACCGGCCTGACCAGCCCACTGTCGAACGTCGGCCTGCGCACGCTGTTCCCGCTCATGGTCCCGCGGCACCTGTGGGAGCGGGTCAACGCCCTCGACTCCAACGGCTATGTCGTCGCCACGCTCGTCGGGCCGCCGGTCGCGGGCCTCCTGGTGCAGACGCTCGGCGGGGCCGAGACCCTCCTGGCCATCGCCGCGCTGTACGCGGTGGGAGCCGTGGTGATCCTCGGTGTGAAGGACCCGCCGGGCTCGACGTCGGCTGGCGGCAGGCTCCTGGTCAACGCCTGGGAGGGGCTGCGCTACACGCTCCAGAACCGGACCCTGCTGGGTCTGGGGGTGGCGATGTCGGTGCTCAACGTCTCGGGCGGCATCGTGTCCATCGTGCTGCCCGTCCTGCTGCTCAATCACCTCCACCTCGGCAGCGGCGCCGTGGGCGGGGTGTGGGCCGTCATGGGCGTGACCGGCGGCATCGGGGCGCTGTGGGCCGGCAGGTGGCGGATCGGCGGGCGCGAGCGGACGATCCTCGCCTGGGGCATGCTCGGCTACGCGGCCGCCGCCGCGCTCGTCCTGTCCTCCCCCACCCTGCCGGTCATCGTGCTGAGCGTGGCGTTCGAGGGCTTCGTCAACGGGCCGATGGATGTCGCAATGTTCACGCTGCGCCAGCGGCGCACTGACCCGGCCTGGCTGGGGCGCGCGTTCGCGGTGTCGATGTCGTTCAACTTCTTCGGCTACCCGGTGGGCGCCGCCATCGGCGGCCAGCTGGCGAGCGTCGGCATCGACGTGGCGGTCGGCACGGCGGTGGTGATCGGCGGCCTGTCGGCACTGCTCGCCTGGCGGCTCATCCCGCGCGACGCGCCCACCTTCGACGCAGGCCGCTGAGGACTGTCAGGGCTCGAGGTCGGCGATCCCGGCGAACGTTCCGTCGGCCGCTCGGACCATGCGCCTGACCACCGCGACTGCGCCCGGGCTGATGGTCCCGTAGATGTGCGGGAACCGCCGGCCGGGGTCGTCGAAGCGCCACGGGCTGCCGGTGGCCTCGAGATCGATGGTGAGCACGAGGAACGGACGCGGATCCTCGCGGTAGAAGCGATTGGCCGTCGCGACCATGCCGACGTCGCCGTCGGTGCAGTGGATGAACCCCTCCTCGGCGTAGGCCGCCGGGGTGTAGGGCGCCGCGGGATCGCGCGACGCCCAGTCCTCGGCCGGCAGCATGTGGAGCGTCAGCCGGGTCACGCGCCCTTCACCGCCGGCTGGTCCACGCTCACCCACCGACGATCCATGAGCACGTGGATCAGGGTGGGGCCAGACGCTGCGAGCGCCGTCCGGAGAGCGGGCTCGAACGCGGCGTCGGTCTCCACCCGCACACCGCGCGCCCCGCAGGCGCGCGCCGCCGCGGCGAAATCGAGCGGGCCGAGGTCCGTGCCCGGCGAGGCGGCGCTGCCGCGCCGGTCCTGGTGGTCCCGGATCATCCCGTAGCGCTCGTTGTCGAACACCACGGCGACCACGTGGGCCCCCTCGCGAACGGCCGTCTCGAGCTCGGCGAGGTTCATGCCCATCCCGCCGTCGCCGACGAGGGCCACCACACGCCGCTCGCGGTGCACGACCGCCGCGGCCAGCGCGGCGGGCAGGGCGTACCCCATCGCGCCCGAGGTGGGCCCGAGGAATGTGCCCGGCCGCCGAAACCGGAAGCCGCGCGCGGCCCAGCCCGCGAAGGCGCCGGCGTCGGTGGTGACGATGGCGTCCTCGGGCAGGAGACGCCGGAGATCGGCGACGATCTTGCCCGGGTTCACGCCGGGGCCGCTCCACGGATGGTGGTCCACCACCGATGCCGCCTCGTACGCCGCGCGGTCCTCGGCGTTGTGCCGGTCGCGTGCGGCGAGCGGCTCGGCCAGCAGGACGGCGTCCTTGAGCCTCGCCGTGGCCGCGCGGAGGAATGCGCGGGCGTCCGCGCGGATGGTCATGGCCGGCGCCGGCGTGACCCCGGCGGCTTCCGTCCGCGGCTCCACGTCGATGTGGATCCACCGCTGCCCGGGCGCGGGGAGCGTGTAGCCCGTCGTGGTCGGCTCCGACAGCCGTGAGCCAACCACAACCAGCACGTCGGCCTCGGCGATCCGCCCGCGGACGCTGGCCGGACTGCCGAAGCCAGTCATGCCCAGGTACAGCGGGTGGTCGTTGGGGATGACGTCGCCGCGGCGCCAGCTGGACACCACCGGCACGTGGAGCAGCTCGGCCAGGCGCACCAGGTCGTTGGAGCACCGGGCGCGCAGCACGCCGGCCCCCGCCAGGATCAGCGGCCGCTCCGCGCCGGCCAGCTCGTGCAGCACGGCCCGCACGTCCGCGGCGGACGGCGCGTCCGGGTGCGGCCGCACCACCGGCGCCCTGGTGCCCTCGGGCAGCGGCAGGTCGAGGACGTCCTCCGGCATCGCCAGCAGCGCGGGGCCGGGCCGCCCCTCGAGCACGGCGCGAGCCGCCGCCTCGAGCGTCGCGCCGGCGGTCTCGGCGTCCTCCAGCCGCCCGGCCCACTTCGCGAGCCGACCCACCGTCTCGACGAGGTCCACCTCCTGGAACGCCTCGCGACCGCGGACCGCCCGATCCACGTCGCCCACCAGCACGAACAGCGGGGACGAGTCGGCGGTGGCGGTGTGGACCCCGATCGAGAGGTTCGCGGCGCCGACCGCCCGCGTCCCCAGGCAGGCCGCCGGACGACCCGTCAGCTGGCCGTATGCCTCGGCCGCCATGGCCGCCGCACCTTCGTGACGTGTGGCGACGACGCGGATTCCAGCGGCGTGAAGCGCGTCGAGCACGGGCAGGAAGCTCTCGCCCGGCACCGTGAAGGCCAGCCTGACGCCGGCAGCGCGCAGGGTGGCGGCCACCAGCTCGGCCACGGTGGTGGGAGCCGACGGGCCGATCGTATCGTCGGTCGGCTCGGCACCGAGCGCGTAAGACTCGTCCGGCGAGCCGCCGTCGGGCGCCTGCTCGACCTCGGGCGCCTGCTCGACCTCGGGCGCCAGCTCGACCTCGGGCGCCAGCTCGACGGTGTCGTCCGCCGGCGCCAGCCCGACCTCGGGCGCCAGCCCGACCGGCCCGGCGTCCGGGGTGCCATCGTCGGATGCCACGACGCCACCCGCGGGGGCCGCCTCTGGCGCCTCTTCCGGCGGCGCAGCCGTCGCGCCGTCGGCTGGGATCGCCTCGTCCGCCACCCCCTCGGCCGGCGTGTCGTCGGCCACGGCCGCGACCGCCGCATCCTCCGGAGACGACTCGACGGCGAGCGGCTCAACCGCCTCCGCGGGCTGCTGGTCCTCGAGCTGGCCTTCGCTGTCCGGCATCTCGACCTCCTGGTCCGGCGGGGACGGCGGTCCGTCCGGCGCCGGGGGCGTGGGGTGTGGGCGCGGGGTCACCGCGCTGGAATGGTGCCCGCTCCGAGCATCATCGTGGCGACGAGCCCGGCGATCACGATGACCGCGACGACGATCATCACCGTCCGGGCGGACTTGGCTCCCGGCATCGGGATCCTCCTAGCGGTAGTTCTCGAACTGGAGCGGCACGGCCTCGTCAAGCTCCCGAAGGCGCCCGATCACGCGCTGCAGCTCGTCCTTGCTCTTGCCCGAGACCCGGACGGCGTCGCCCTGGACTCGCGGCTGGACCTTGGGGAACTCATCGCGGACCAGCTTGACGATCTTGCGCGCCAGCTCATCGGAGAGGCCCCGCCGCAGGCCGATCTCCTGGCGGACCTTGGTGCCGCTGGCCGGCAGGACCTCGCCCCAGTCGAAGATCTTGAGCGAGAGGCTGCGCCGCACGGCCTTCGACTCGATCAGATCGCGCACCGACTTGGCATGCATGTCGCTGTCGGTCACCAGGACCAGGCGCGTCTTCTCCTGGGTCAGATCGACGTGGGCGCCCTTGAGGTCGTACCGCTGCGCCACCTCGCGGCGGACCTGGTCCAGCGCGTTGCGGAGATCCTGCTCGTCGAAGTCCGACACCACGTCGAACGAGACCTCGCCCGCCATCGGCGCTCCCTTCAGCCCGCGAGGTGCTCGCGGGTCACTGCCCACAGCCGCAGGCGCCCGATGCGCCCGTCCCCTCCAACCTCGGCGGAGAGGAAGCCTGCCTGCCGGACCTTCACTTCGTCCGCACGTCGTGTCCAGCTCGCGTGCCACGCGGCGAGGACGGTGTCGCCCGAGACCCAGTGGCGCTCGATCGCCAGGTCGTACCAGCGCTCCGTGTCCGCCGTCGCCAACAAGTATGCCCGCAGCCCGTTGTGCCCGGAGAGCGGCGCCGCGAACGGGTCGACGACCATCTCGGCGTCGGCTGAGAACAGGGCGGTCATCGCGTCCCCGTCGTGAGTGGTCCGGGCACGCACGAATGCCTCGAGCAGGTCGTGGCCCGCCGCATAGCCCAGCGTCATCGGCCTGCCAAGGAGTCGAGCAGGAGTTCGGCGATGCGGTAGGAGCGGCCGCCGCCCATGACCAGGACGGCGTCCCCGGCACGGACCTGGCCGGCCAGCCAGCGCGCCGTCGCCTCCACCGACCCCGGCGCCGCAACGGGGATCGACGGGTTGCGCCGCACGACGGCCTCGGCCAGGCCCGCTGCCGAGGCCACGGTGGTGTCCGGATCGCGCCCGGCCCAGATGTCCGCGACCACGACGCCATCCGCCATCGCCAGGACGTCGGCGAACGCCTCGAGCAGCGCCGCGGTGCGGTGGAAGGTGAGCGGCTCGTAGACCGCCCAGACGCGGCGGCCCGGCGCTCGCTGGCGGACGGCGGCGAGGGTCTCGCGGATGGCCGTGGGGTGGTGCCCGTAGTCGTCGTACACCACCACGCCGGCGGCCTCGCCTTTGCGCTCCAGCCGGCGGCCGACGCCGGGGAACGTCGCCAGCGCCGCCAGCACGGGCTCGACGGGATACCCCGCTGCCAGGCAGGCACCCACCACGCCGAGCGCATTGGCGGCGTTGTGGCGGCCCGCGGTGGGCAGGCGAACGGCGTGCGCCTCCGGGCCCACCTCCACCCGCAGCAGCGTGCCGTCGGGGTCCGCCGACAGCACGCGGCCGGCGACCTCCACCGTGCCGGGCGCGGGGTCGAGCGCTGTGCGCAGAATCCATCCCGGCCAGCCCCCAAGCCGATCTGCGAGCGCCGCCACGCCCGGGTCGCCGGCGTTCGCCACCAGCACCGGGTCGCGGCCGCCCGGCCCGCGCGCCCCGGCGGCGCGGCGCAGCCAGGCCTCGAACGCGGCGACCACGGCCTCCCGGTCGGCGAACACGTCGGGGTGGTCCCACTCGGCCGAGGTGAGCACGGCGATGCCCGGCCGGTAGGGGTCGAAGTTGCCCGCGTACTCGTCCGCCTCCACCACGAAGGCCTCCCCCGCCCCCCGTCGCGCCGTGGCGGCGACCCCGATCCCGGTCTCGGCGGCGGGCAGCAGCGCGCCGACGAAGGCGCCCGGGTCGGCGCCGAGACCCACGAGCGTGTGGACCAGCCAGCCGGCGGTGGTGCTCTTGCCGTGCGTCCCGGCGACGGCCGCCAGGAGCCGCCCGTGGGCCGCGTCGGCCACCACCTGCTGCCACGGCTCGAGCGGGACTCCCGCGTCGCGCGCGGCGCGCAGCTCCGGGTTGTCGGGGTCGACCGCGGTCAGGGCCTTGGTCACGGCCATGCGCGCCGGGCGTCGCGGTCCGAGCACGTGCGAGGCGTCGTGGGCGGGCGCGACACGCACGCCGACCGCGTCGAGCGCCGGCGTGTACTGGCTGGCCCCGCCCGGGTCGCAGCCGTCCACGTCGGCTCCGGCCCAGGCGGCCAGGAGCGCCGCTGCGGAGGCGCCCGCGCCCTGCGCGCCGACGATGTGGATCCGCTCGCCCGGCACGATCCGGCGCGCACTCCGGGCTGGCGCCAGCCCGGCTCCGATCTCCGACTTGTCGCGGAGGCTCACCCCTCGTCCTCTGCCGCCTCGAGCAGCAGCCGCAAGGCCGCCTCGGCGCTCGCCCGCTTGTTGCCTTCCCGGTCGTGGGGCCACACGAAACGCTGCACGATCGGCCGTCGGCCGCCCGCCACGGCGATGTACGCCAGGCCGACGGGCTTCGCGTCGGTGCCGCCGTCCGGCCCGGCGATCCCCGTTACGCCGACGCCGAGGTCGGCCCCCAGCCTGGCGCGCGCTCCCTCCGCCATCGCCATCGCCACCTGCGCCGAGACGGCGCCGTGCGCCTGCAGGCTGTCCTCGGGCACGCCGAGCACCAACCGCTTGAGGTCATCGCTGTAGGCCACCACGCCGCCACGGAAGTAGCCCGATGACCCCGCGACCTCGGTGATCAGGTGGGCGACCAGTCCGCCGGTGC
The DNA here is from genome assembly GCA_021812735.1 of Chloroflexota bacterium. The sequence goes on from JAKAMV010000053.1 coordinate 14,755, forward strand.
AGGACTCGGCGGTCGACACTGTGCGGCCACGCTCGAGGCAGGCGACCTGGAGCCGGCGGGCGTGCTCGACCAGCGGGTCGGCCACGTCAGGTGCGGTTCGTCTTCTGCGGCGGGTTCGGGGGCGCGAACAGCCACGTCTCGGGGTTCCCCGAACTCGACATGTGGCCCAGGTTCTGGCCGTTGAGGGTGAAGTAGGTTGCGCTGGACTTGCCGGTGCGGACCTCGACCGAGTGCTGGGCCGTGAAGGTGAGCACCTTGCCCGGGTCGTACACCACGCCGCCCGCGCCGGTCACCGGCGAGATCGTCCCGTCCACCCAGACCTTGAGCCAGGCGTTGGCGCCCTTGATCGTGATCACCAGGTTGACGCCCTGGTACTGGATCGACACGTGGCGTACCTGCGTGTTCGTCTTGCCGTCGGCCGAGATGGCCGTGACGACGACCTCCCAATCCCCCGCCGAGAGGTTGAGGGGGGTCTCGAACGAGCCGTCCGACGCGACGTCGACGGTCACCGGACCCACGTCGGGTGAGCTCACCGGGGTGGGCGCGGTGGTCGCCGAGGCGCTTGGCGCAGGCGTGGCCGAGGGCTTGCCAGAGGCGGCAGCCCCAGCGGCGACGCGATTGGCCGACACGCTCACCTTGGCGGCGTTCGTCGTGGTCCCGTTCACGGGGATCGCCCCGTTCGAGAACTGCGAGCCGTCCGCCGGGGAGTTGAGCATCAGCTGCGGCGCCTCGAGCACGGTCACCGGGACGGTGATGAACAGCTTCACGGTGGTGTCGGACGACTTGCCCGTCTGCGGGTCCACCGCCGCGACGTCGAACTCGTTGCGGCCGTGCCGGAGCTGGACGTCCGCGCTCCACTTGCCGGCGTCGTCGGCGTTCACCCGGTACGGCTGGTCGAGGCCGGGGTCCGTGATGGTGACGGACGCGCCGGCGATTGAGGTGCCCTGGAGGGTGTACGACGTGGTGCCGTCAGGCACGGTGAGCACCGCCTGGGCCGGGTCGGTCACGGCAATCGACGGGGCCTTGGCGTAGCGCAGCAACTGAACGCCGATGTACACGCCGAACGCCGCGATGAGGACGACCAGGAGGCCCGCCACCACGAGCACCGGCGAGACGCTGATGCCCTGCCGGGGCGCCTCGATCGGCCGCGGCACGTTGAGCACGGGCTCGGCGGGGATCGAGAGGTCGCCGCGCTCGCGCTTCCACTGGCGGGTGACGTCCTCGGGGTCGAGCCCGAGGTACAGCGCGTAGTTGCGCAGGAAGCCCTTGGTGTAGACCGAGCCGGGCAGGTCGGCGTAGTCGCCGGACTCCAGCGCCGCCAGGTAGCGCGCCCGGATCTTGGTCTCCCGCTCGGCCCGGAGCAGGTCGACCCCCTTGCGCTCGCGGGCCTCGACCAGGCGCTGTGGCAGCGAGGGCCCGGCCTCCGGCGCGTAGGCGCGGTCCCCGTCGCGCGGGTCAGCGCGTCGCCGCCGTGCCTCGTCCCGAGCCGTCATGCGCCGTCCTCGTCATCGGCGGCCGCCCCGTCGTCCCGGCGGAGGACCATCCGGGCGTTCGACCCGTCGAACGCCCCCACGTACCCGCGCGCCTCGAGCTGGTCGATGATCCGGGCGGCGCGGGCATACCCGATCTTCAGGCGCCGCTGCAGCAGCGACGCCGAGGCACGATCGTACTCCCGGATCACCGAAACGGCATCCGGCAGCAGGCGGTCCGCGTCATCGTCAGCGAGCTCGTCCACCGAGCCCGTGGACTCCTCGTCCGAGGTCACGATCGATAGGTCGTAGTGGGGCTCGCCGTCCGTCTGCGAGCGCCAGCACTCGGTGATCCGGTTGATCTCGGGGTCGGACACGAAGACGCCCTGGAGCCGCATCGGGCGAGGCAGGTCCGACGGCTGGTAGAGCATGTCGCCGCGGCCGATCAGGTCCTCCGCGCCTGGCGCGTCGAGGATCGTGCGGCTGTCGATCTGGCTGGCCATGGCGAACGCGATCCGGCTCGGGAAGTTCGCCTTGATCAGGCCCGTCACGACGTTGACGGACGGCCGCTGGGTGGCGAGCACCATGTGGATCCCCGTCGCGCGCGCCTTCTGGGCCAGGCGGACGATCGGGTCCTCGATGTTCTTGCCCTCGCGCATCATCAGGTCGGCGAGCTCGTCGATCACGATGACGATGTACGGCAGCCGGTCGAGCGGGTCGGCGCGGGACTCGTTGTACCCCTTGACGTTCCTCGCGTTGGCGCCCGCGAACCGTCGGTAGCGGTGCTCCATCTCGTTGACGGCCCACTTGAGGGCCGCCTTGGCGCGCTCCGGCTCGGTGATCACCGGCACGTACAGATGGGGAAGCCCATTGTAGCCGGCGAGCTCCACCCGCTTGAGGTCCATCAGGATCATGCGGACGTCGAGCGGCGTCGCGTTGCACAGCAGGCTCGTGATCAGCGCGTTGACCATCACGCTCTTGCCCGAGCCGGTGGCACCCGCGATCAGCAGGTGCGGCATCCGGGCGAGGTCCACCGCGGTCGCCTTCCCGGCCACGTCGCGCCCGAGGGCGAACATCAGCCTGGACCCGCTCGCCCCGAAGTCCACCTCGTCGAAGATCCGCCGCAGTGAGACGACGTTGAACTCGGCGTTGGGGATCTCGATGCCGACCGCGCTCTTGCCCGGGATCGGCGCCTCGATGCGGATGCTCCGCGCTGCGAGCGCCATCGCGAGATCGTCCGAGAGCGCTTCGATCCGGCTGACCTTGACGTGCGGCGCCGGCTGGACCTCGTACTGGGTCACGACCGGTCCTGCATTGCGTCCCACAATCGTGGCGTCGATGCCGAAGCTGGCGAGCTTCTCCACGATCCGTGTCTCGTTGTGGCGGTGGACGGCCTCCCGGCTGGGCCCGTCGCCGGGCTTGGGGGCACGGTCCTCCTCCAGCAGGTCCTGGCCCGGCAGAACCCAGGCGACGCCGCTGCGGGTGGAGGGAGCATCGCCCGCCTCGATCACGCCGTCGCCGTCGCGGTCGAACGGTCGCGGCCCAACCGCGGGCTGCGCCGCGACCAGCCCCGCGGCGTCGACCGCAGGGACGCGCTGTGGTGCGATCGTGGCCGAGACCGGCGGTGGCGTCACCGCCGGGATCGGCAGGTGGGCGCTGTCCTCGCCCCAGGCGCCCGTCTGGCCGGGCGCCTCGCCGGGTGCCATCCGCGGCGGTCGGCCGCGCCGCACCGCGGACCCGGCGTCGTCGCCGTTGTCGTTTCCCGGACCGAGCCGGGCCTGGCCTGCATGCCGCACCACAGTCCCGGCCTCCGCGCCCGGGGCCGTCGCCCGCGCCTGCAGTGAAGCGCCCGCAGCCCGCGCTGCCTGCGTGGCGGGCGAAAGCAGCGCATGGAGCGGCTGGTCGAAGGCCACCAGGAGGCCGGCGATCGTCACCGCCAGCAGCACCACGAGCGCGCCCGGCGCGGTCACCAGCGGGTGGAGCGCCCCGTACAGGAAGCTGCCGATGCGGCCGCCCGAGCCGGCCACGGCCTGGACGAGGCCCAGGGATCCCACGTAGGCGACGGCGATCCCGGCCAGCGTCCTGCCCCAGGGCGCGTCGGCGTGGCGCCCGGGTCCCCACTCGAGGTACCAACCCGCGACGAGCAGCACGATCGGGAGCAGGTAACGCGCCGCGCCGAAGAACGGCACCACCAGGTTGCGCACGTAGTCGGTCAGTCGCCCCTCACCCGGCAGCAGCATCGCCACCATCAGGATGGCGCCGAGCACCAGGAGCACGAGCCCGGCCAGCGAGCGCGCCACGGCCGGCGACACGCCGATGCGGGGCAGCCTCGGCGCAGGCAGCGCGCCGCCCCGCTGGGCGCTCGAGCGCCGGCTCCGGGAGGAGCTCGCGGCGCGGGTGGACCTCCGACGCTGGGCCACGCTAGACCTCGACCACGACGGGGAACACCATCGGGCGACGCTTGGTCTGCTCGTACAGGAAGCGCGAGACCCCGTCCTTGATCTGGCTCTTGAGCAGGGCCACCTCGGAGATTCGGTCGCCGGGGCTGTCCACGGCCTCGCGGATCCGGCGGATCGCCTCGTCGATGATCGGATCCTCTTCGTTCCCGTGGACGAATCCGCGGGTGATGATCTCGGGCCGACCCACGACACGGCCCGTCTGCTTGTCGACCTGGACGACGACCAGGAACATGCCATCGTTGGCGAGGGCTCGCCGGTCGCGCAGGACGACGTCCCCCACCTCGCCCACGCTGATCCCGTCCACCAGCACGTAGCCGGCCGGGACCGGCTGACCGCGCCGGGCGGTGCCATCGGGAAGGATCTCGATGGGCATCCCGTTCTCGATGATGAACACGCCCTCGGGCGGCACGCCGGTCTCGATCGCCAGGCGGCCGTGCTGCACCTGCATCCGGAACTCGCCGTGCATCGGGATGAAGTTCCGGGGCTTGGTGAGCCCGAGCATCAGCTTGAGCTCCTCCTGGCTGGCGTGCCCCGAGACGTGCGCGCGCTTGATCGTGTGGTAGTAGACGTTGGCGCCTGCCTTGAACAGGTTGTCGATGGTCCGGGCCACGTACTCCTCGTTGCCCGGGATCGGACTGGCCGACACGATCACGGTGTCGCCCGGCTGGATCTCCACGAACCGGTGGTCGCGGTTGGCCATCCTCGCCAGGCCCGACATCGGCTCGCCCTGGGCACCCGTCGTGGCGATCACCGTCCGGGCCGCAGGGTTGTCGGCGATCCTGTCCTTGGCCAGGTACTGCGACGGCGCGTACGTCAGGTAGCCGAGGTCAGCGGCGATGCGGGTGTTCTGCTCCATCGAGCGGCCGACCACCGCCACCTGCCGGTCGAACGTCGCCGCTGCGTCGAACACCTGCTGGATGCGCGCGATGTTGGAGGCGAAGGTGGCGACGATCACGCGCCCTTCGAGGCCCTCCATGATCTCGCGGAACGCCTCGCCGACGGTACGCTCCGACGGTGTGTAGCCCGGGTTCTCGGCCCGCGTGCTGTCCGAAAGCAGGCAGACCACGCCCTCCTCGCCCATCCGGGCCAGGGTGGCGAAGTCGGACAGCTTGCCGTCGATCGGGGTGTGGTCGAACTTGAAGTCGCCCGTGTGGACCACGACCCCGACCGGGGTCCGGAGCGCGATGCCCATCGCGTCAGGGATCGAGTGGCCCACGCGGAACGGGACCACGTCGAACGGCCCGATGGTGATCTCGTCCCCCGGGTCGAGCGCGATCATGGGGTTGTTGTGGAGCTTGTGCTCCCGGAACTTGATGCCCAGGAGCCCGCGCGCCAGCGTGCTCGCGTAGACGGGCACACCCGGGAACTCGGGCAGCACGTACGGCAGCCCGCCCACGTGGTCCTCGTGCGCGTGCGTGATGAGGAACGCCCTGACGCGGTCGCGGCGCTCCTTGAGGTAGGTCACGTCGGGCACCACGAGGTCGATGCCGAACATCTCCTCGTCGGGGAACATCAGGCCGCAGTCGATCACGACGATGTCGTCGCCGTACTCGAAGACGTAGCAGTTCTTGCCGATCTCGCCGACCCCGCCCAGCGGGATGATGCGCAGCGGTGTGTTCGGGTCAGGCATGGGTCGTCCGTCTTGCTCCGAGGGTCAGAACAGCGTGAGCTGGGACGCGCCGTCAGCGGGTGCGGGCGGCTCCGCCGACGGCACGGGCGCGCTCGACTCCGCCGACTGGGCGACGGGCGCGGGGACGCGATCGGGGGTCCCAGGCTCGGCCTGGACGGCGGGTCCCTCGGCCGTGACCGCGCCCGCCCGGCGGTCGCGCGAGCGCTGGAGCACGCTCGGCACCCGGGCGATGTCCTCGAAGGACTCGCGCTCGAGGGCCGGGGTGCGCAGGGCCGCAGCCGGGTGGTACATCGCGAACACCAGCGCGTCGCGGGGCCCGGTGGCCGGGTCGGCCGGCTGCGCCGTGCCGTGGACCTGGCCGATGCGCGCCCCGGGCAGGAACGTCCCCATCGAGTGGCGGCCGAGCGTGACCACGGTCGCGGGGTCGAGCACCTCGAGCTGGCGCCGCAGGAACGGCGCGCAGGCCGCGATCTCATCCGGCTCGGGGTCGCGGTTGTCGGGCGGCCGGCACTTGACGACGTTGGTGATGAACACGTCCTCACGACGCCAGCCGATGCTGCCCAGCAGGCGCACGAGCAGGCCGCCGGCGCGGCCCACGAACGGCCGGCCCTCACGGTCCTCGTTGAATCCCGGGCCCTCGCCCACGAACACCACCTCGGTGTCCGGGTCCCCCTCGCCGGGCACGGCCCGCGTCCGCCCCGCGGCAAGGCGGCAGGCGGAGCAGCCCCGGACCTCGTTCGCGATCTGCTCGAGCGCCGCGCGGCGCTCGTCGCGGGTCACGCCGGCATTCCCCCGGCAACCGCGACTCGCGCACTGGCGTTCCGGACCCAGCCGCGAGTGACCAGCACCTCAGCGATCTCCACCGCGTTGGAGGCGGCCCCCTTGCGCAGGTTGTCACTCACCACCCAGAACGCGAGGCCCCGGTTGTCCGGGATCGACGGGTCCTGCCGGACGCGCCCGACGTAGACCAGGTCGGTGCCGGCCGCGTGCTCGGCCAGCGGGTAGACCTTGTTCGCGGGGTCGTCCTGGACCACCACACCAGGCACCCGGGCGAACAGCGCGCGCGCCTCGGCGGGCGTGATGGGCGCCCTGGTCTCGACGTGCACGGCCTCCGAGTGGCTCATGAACACCGGGACGCGGACGGCCGTGCACGAGACCCGCAGGTCGGGCAGGTGCAGAATCTTGCGGCTCTCGGTGACGACCTTCCACTCCTCCTTGGTGTACCCGTTGTCGAGGAACACGTCGATGTGCGGGAGGGCGTTGAAGCCGATCGGGTACGGGTACACGCTCGCGACCTTGGGCCGGCCCTCGGCGTGCGCCTTGACCTGCTCCTCGAGCTCGACGATCGCCTTGTGGCCGGTGCCGGACACGGCCTGGTAGGTGTCCACCACCATCCGCTCGATGCCCACCGCGTCGCGCAGCGCCATGAGCGGCGGCATCAACTGCATCGTCGAGCAGTTGGGGTTGGCGATGATCCCCTCGTGCGCTGCCAGGTCGTCGGGGTTGACCTGGCTGACGACGAGCGGGATGCCCGGCTCCATGCGCCACGCGGACGAGTTGTCGATGACCGTGCAGCCGCGCTTGGCCGCCTCGGGCGCCAGCTCCCGGCTGGTGCCGCCGCC